>NZ_JABXEM010000019.1:0-67267 GCF_013372595.1 Myxococcus sp. AM011 | reverse complement strand
GGGGGCTTGGGGGTCGGGTCCGTGCCGCTCGGAATGGAAGAGCTCATGGCGTGCTTCGCCTCCTTGGGCGCTCCAGGGCACCGCGGAAGAGCGGTGGGTGGCGCGCCTTGAGAACGAGCCCAGGGCCCTTGAAGTGACAGGGCTACCGGTCGTCCGCCCCACCCCGGAGGGCTGTCACGAGCCCGGCTCACGCACCGTCATGAGAGGTGAAGTCACAAGGCGATTCGCGAAGGAGACAAGTGATGCCGAAGTATTGTCGGGAGAAGTTCGAGAACACCGATTCAGGGAAGGAAGTCTGGGTGAGCTGGCAGCAGGACAAGCATGTCCACGACGCCACGCTCATCACGACGATTGCCCAGTGGCTCGGCACGAATCAGGGAGGGACCTGGCAGGTGCGGGTCAATACCTACCAGAGCAATCAGTCCTCACCTGGGTTGAATGATTTGTCCTATCCAGCGTGAGGGCCCCGGGGTGGAGGGAGTCTCTATCTCTCTCCGCTCCCTCCACTCCGGGTCTGTTCAGTGGACCGGCCACGCCGCCGCATCCATGCCCCGTGAGCCGCCGAGCGGGTGGGCATGTGGGCCCGGACCGCGTTGACTCGCCTGGAGAGGCCCCCGAGAATGCGCGCTCCCCAGGCCCGTGGAGCCCCGCTTGAACCTGCTGACCCGCGTGAAGAAGAGCCTCCGGCACCGGGCGGCCCACCAGGCCTCCCAGCCCCTCTCCAAGCTGCTCAGCCTCACCGGCTTCGGCCGCTATGGGCCGGGGCCCCAGCTCAAGCGCCCGGAGCCGCTGCGGCAGGCGGGCATCCCCTACGAGACGTTCCGCTTCGACGTCGCCGGCCTGGAGCGCTTCTGGAACGAGCTGCAGGCGGGCAGCCCTGTCCTCCGACACTACTGCTCGCTCCAGCCCTACTGGGAGAAGCGCTCGCAGTACCACTACTCGTGGACGCAGCTGGCGCCGCTGCTGGCGCGCGAGGACGCCGTCTACGTCGACATCGCCTCCACGCTGAACAGCCCCTACCTGGAGGTCATCCGCGCCCTGGCGAAGACGCGCAACGTGTTCGTCCAGGACCTGGTGTTTCCGCCCGGCATCAACGGCCACGAGATTGGTGGCTCGGCGGCGGAGCTTCCCTTGGGCAATGCCTCCGTGGATGCGATGACGCTGCACTGCTCCTTCGAGCACTTCGAGGGCGGCGCCGACACGGGCTTCATCCGGGAGGCGGCGCGCGTGCTGCGGCCCGGGGGCCGGGTCTGCATCGTCCCGCTGTACCTGGGCGAGTATGCCTTCACGATGTGCGACCCCGCGTGGGGTTATGACATCCGCCGCGAGGCCGAGCCCGTCATCCACCTCTTCCCGGGCTGGGGAGAGCGGCACGGGCGCTTCTACGGCGTGGACACGTTGAAGCAGCGCGTCCTGGACCCCGCGCACGCGGCGGGGCTTGCGTCCCGCGTCATCTACTTCGAGAACATCCTGGAGCTGCACCCCACCTGCTACACGCACTTCGGCCTGGTGCTGGAGAAGCCCGCCGTCGGGTGAGGCTCGGTCCAGGCCCGTGCGGAACGCGGCCCTGAAGAAAGGCAGCCCTCCTTCCCGGGCACGGCTCGCCCGGGAAGGAGGTTGCCGCGCGTGTTACTTGTTGGCGGGCGCTTCCAGCGTCACCCAACCGCTGAGCGTCTTGCCGCTGTCGGTGTGGCTCTCCACGGCGTAGAAGAAGCGCCGGCTCGCGTCGTCGGCGTCGAGGAAGCGCACCGCCGTCGTCGCGTCGAGGTCCTCGCTGGCGGAGACCTCACCGATGGCCTCCATGTGGCCCGCCTCGGGGTTCGAGCTCCGGTAGACGACGTAGTGCTTGTGGTGGACGCTGTGCGGCCACGTCAGCTCCGCGTACTTGCCGTCGAGGGAGCGCACCGCGAGCTCCACCGCATCCGGTTCGGCGTTCGGCGAGATGACGTTGATGTCGTACCGCACGCCACCGATGGGCTCCTTCCGGTCGTCCATCTCGAAGATGTTCATGGGGAACAGGCCCTCTTTGCCGTGGGACATGAAGCGCACGTGGATGCGCTCGTCCAGCGGCTTGTCCGCCTTGAGTGCCAGCGCGCCACCGTGGCCGCCGAAGAACAGCGTGCGGCCCTCGACACCCTCCAGGCCCTCGGCCTCGCCGCCCGCGGCCTTCCAGAGCGCGAACAGCGTCTCCGTCAGCTCCAGCGTCACGGTGCCCGGGAACGGGTCCGCCTCGGGACGGATGAAGAGCTTCGTCGCGGCGCCCACGGTGGGGCGCACGTCATACGTGGTGCTGCCCGTGCCGCCGGACACCATCTTGACGATGTCCACGTTGCGCCAGGCGATGTTGTTGTTGAGCTGGGTGTTGGTGACGGTGTCGGAGCCGATGTACTCCGGGTAGGTCATCGGGTCGCCCTCGGAGACCCACCGCGCCAGCAGGCAGTAGTGGCCGGGCACCGGGACGTTGGCCCAGTTGATGCGGATGTCACGCGTCTCGCCCGCGTCCAGGAAGATGCCGTGCTCGGTGTGGATGCGCTTCCAGCTCGTCGAACCCCAGGAGGAGTTGCCGCCCGACGCCAGGTAGTAGAGGTGCAGCGACCCCCCAATGGGGCCGGTGGGGCGCAGCGGGCCGTAGTTGCGCAGCGTGACGAAGACGTAGTTGTTGGGCGTGCCGAACACCGGGTTGGTGGAGCTGGCGCAGCCGTTGACGTTGTTGCACACCTTGATGTCGGGGCTGGTCCAGATGGCGCCGGAGCTGGGCTCCCAGCCGTTGTCGGCCGGCGTGTCGCGGATGAAGACGTCGGACGGGGTGCGGCAGTCGCTCAGGAAGTCCTGCACGGCCAGGTGCGCGTCCGAACCATTGGGCAACGTCAGCCGGTAGCCGCCCTGGGAGAGGGTGGCGTAGTTCTGCATGATGCCCACCACCGTCGGGTCGGGCGTGCCGCCCGTGGGGACGTAGACGGCGTGAATGCGGATGCCCTCGTTGTAGGCCTCCTGGGCCTGGAGGCTGGCCAGGGCGTTGCCCGTGTACAAGTCGTTGAAGCCGCCCGGAAGGTTGTCGGTGATGAGGACGACGACGCGGCGGGCCCCCGTGCGCCAGATGCCGGTGAAGGCGCCATTCTGGTTGGGACGGAAGGCGATGTTGTGGATGACGGTGTTGAGCGCCTCGTCGGACGCCTCCGGCAGGTTCGCCCCGCCCGACGCGCCCAGGCTTCCGACCGCCAGCTGCATCTGCGTGTCGTTGCCCGCACCCAGGTCCACCTGCACCGTGACGTCATCCTTGAAGGTGACCAGGCCCAGCCGATAGTCACCATTGGATGACGTCTGGATTTGTGACAGCAGGTTGGAGAAGTTCGACTGGAAGGCGATCAGCGAGCCTCCCATGCTGCCGGTGTCGTCGATGGCGAAGACGACATCCAGGGGGCCGCACTCGCAGCGGTCGACTTCAGGAGGCTTCGGGACGGGACCCGGCTCGGCGGGCCCGGGCCTGGCGGCCTGCGCGACGGAGGAGGTCATGAAGAGACAAAGGAGTGCCGCGCCGAGCCAGGTCATGGCTCGGGGGCGGAGCGTGGATGGCTTTGACATGTAGTGGTTTTCTCCTACGGGGTTTCCACGTCATGTCGGAGAGGAATTGGCGGGGCGTCGACGTGGTGAGCCGACTTGAGCAGGAAGCAAGCCATTGAAGACATGCAAGTCATTCAGGCGGTTGCGGGAAAGCGCGTGACGGGAAGGGTTACTCGCGAGGTGGTTCTGTGGAGTTTCCCGCTACACCCTGCCCGTGGCGGCCATGTCACAAGCCTGGAGCGGGTGTCGTCTCGGAGGTGTGCGGTTGGGGCTCCCCGACGCACGTTCTCCAACCAACCGAGTGAACCGTGACCTTCAAGTTCCTGAAGCAGCCGAAGACGCCTCCCGACTCCAAGCTCTGTGGGTTCTATGCCCTGTATCATTTCACCGACGGTGGATTGACCCGGGAACAGTTCATCCAGAAGGCGACAGAGCACTACGAGACGGCGCTCGGGCTGCAGCACAAGGAGGCGGAGGAGATGGTCATGGATGGCAATGACCCCTCCGTCCTGAGCCTCTACGGGCTGACGCAGAGCCAGGTGTCCGTCCTCGAGAAGCGGGGCGTGGGAGTGATTGCCGACACCACCCGCGGCCATTTCTTCACCGTCCGCCGGGAGAACGGCACCTGGTTCAGCTACGACAGCTACAACCATGACGCGCCCAAGGCCTACCTCACCTTCGAGGCGCTCAAGACGGCGGAGATTGGAGACAGCCAGGTCTGGGTCTGACGTCAGGCGGGGACAGCCACGGCGGGGCGTGCGAGATTGGAGCTTTTGACGAGGTCTCCGACTTGCTCGCTCGAATCCTCCCTTGGAGTGCCGTGCTGTCCCTGGCTGTCTTGTTCACCGCGTGTGGCCATCGCCCGCCGGCTTCCATGCGCTGGGACTTCGAGGAGGGGCGGCTGCCCTCCGGCTGGACGCCGCACCGGGACGAGTTCGAAGGGCAGCTCGTCGTGGACGACACCCGGGCCCATGGTGGCAGGTATGCGCTGCATGCCCGCCAGCTGGTGGGGGGCCGCGAGGGCGGGCAGGGGGGACCGAAGAAGACGGTGCGCTATTCGCTGCCCGCCGACTTCGGCCCCGTGTTGTGGGGGCGGGTCTTCGTCTACACGACGCCTGTGCGCCCGGCCTCGCATGCGGGGCTCTTCAACGCGCGGTATCCCCGGCCCGGGAGCGAGGACGGCGCGTTCGAGTCGCTCGACTGGTACGAGGTGGCGACGTACCAGGAGAAGTACATGGCCATCTGGCACCCGCCGGAGCCGCCCGGCTTCCCGGAGTGGGTGCAGGTCTCCGACACGCCGCTCGTGCTGGACCGGTGGGTGTGTCTGGAATGGCTCTTCGACGCGGCCAACGGCGATGCCCCGGAGGCCGCCGAGCCCCGGGTCTGGCTCGACGGCGTGGAGCTGGCGTGGCCCCGGAAGTTCGTCTTCTCCGACCCGCCCACCGACACACCGCCGAAGCGGGAGAAGGCCCGGCACTTCACCGTGGTGGAGGCGGGCGTCTTCCTCTACCAGGGGCTCTCCGTGCCCACCGACTGGTGGCTCGACGACCTGGCCGTCGCCAGGCAGCGGGTGGGGTGCTCCTCCCCGTGACGGGACTCAGGCGCCGCTCGGAGCGGCGTGAATCCTCAATACATACAGGAAGTCCTTGATGGCGCGGCCCCGGGCGACGACGAGTCCGTCCCGCAGGACGAGGGCTGCCTCCAGCGCGTCATGGAAGTGCGCCAGCGGTGCGGGGTCCGCCTGTCGATGGAAGGAGACCGGGCCCTCTCCGAGGACCTCCCAGAACCGGCGCCGCGTGACGTCGTCCGGCTCGGAGCCGCCCGGGAGCTCCGTGCGGAGTGTTCCCGTGGCGAGGTCGAACAGGCGGGTGCGCAGGTCATTGGCCTGGGTGACCAGGATGTCCTTGCCCACGGACACCGCGAAGGGGAGGGAGACATGGGGCAGCTCGTACCGGAGCGCGCCCGTCCCGACGTCGAAGAGGCGCACGCGCCTGTCGGTGCTACACGCCGCCACGAGCGAGCCATCCTCGGAGAGCCCTACTGCGATGACTGCTTCGTCGCAGACCTGGATGAGCCGCAGGGAGGCGCCCGTCGTCAGGTCGTAGACCTCCAGCTCGCCGGACGCTCGCCCCACGGCGAGGCGTGGGGGCAGCGTCGTCGTCGCATACGAAGGCTGATGCTCCAGGAGGGCGCGGGTGGTCAGGACATTCCTTCCGCTCGTCACCTCGTACACCCACAGGCGGGCGTCCTCGGTATAGCCACACACGAGGTGGGCGCCGTCGGGGGTGAAGGCGACGAGGGAGACGAGACCCTTCGCGCCGCGCAGCGTGTGCAGCAGGGCTCCGTCGGAGACGCGCCAGACTCGCACGCACCCGGGCTCGAGCGCCGCCGCCACGAGCTGTCCGTCCGGAGAGAGGGCCACGGGCTGGGGCTGGGTGTAGCGCTGCTTCGTGTCCTCCGGATTCAGCGGCTTGGCGAACAGCGACTTCAGTGGCGTCAGGCTCTTCAGGTCGAGCAACCGGACCCCCCGCCGGGGAGGCGTCTCCATGAAGAGTTGGATGGGATACGCGGCCAGGGTGCCGTCGGCGCTGATGCTCCACGGCTCCCTGGGCACCGCTTCCCCGTCGAGGCGGTACTCGCGAACGGCGCCCCGCGCATCGATGGCGTATCCGCCGTCATAGCGCTGGGCGAAGGCGGCCGCTCCCTCCGGCTCTCCCCACAGCTCCTGGACGCGCTGTGCTTCGACTCGCAGCGTCGGGGGCGGGGGGGCGTAGAGGTCGCTCACCAGCAGGCCGCCATCCGACGCTGTCAGGGCGAAGCGCTTGCCGTCGGGTGAGAAGGCCGCGCCGCGCTGATGGCCGTCGGAGGGATAGGGCCGGGTCCACAAGACGGTGCCGTCGCGCACCTCCAGGACCTCCACCCTGTTGTACGACAGCAGGCCCAGCCGGTTCGTGCCGAGCCAGCCCACCTGCGAATAGCGCCCCTCGCCGCGCGTGCCCGGCAGCCGGGTCCACGTCCGGGTGTCCGCCACGGCGATGCCCTCGAACACCGCCCAGGCAATCCACTCGCCATCCGGGCTGAACTCCACCGTGTCGACGTACCCATCGGAGTCGATGCGCGTCACCTGCGTCCACGTCGCGGTGTCCCAGATGCGCAGCGTGGAGTCGGACGCGCCGCTCGCGAGCCATTTCCCCGACGGATGGAAGGACAGGCTCAGCACCGACTGCTCATGTCCCTTCAGCGTCTTCACCAGGCGGCCTGAGTCCACGTCGAACACATGCACGAGCCACCCCAGGTTGCCGCTGGCGAGCAGGCGTCCATCCGGGCTGAAGGCGACCGAGGTCACCTGGCCCTCCTGTCCCGGAAAGTCCTTCAGGAGCGCCCCGGTCGCCACGTCCCAGATGCGCGTGTCGTGGGACCTGGAGCCCGACGCCAGCCGGGTGCCGTCCGCGCTCCACGCGAGTCCGCGCACCTCTCCTTCATGGCCCTCCATCACCTGGATGCACTCGCCCGTGGCCACGTCCCAGACGCGCACGTTGTCGCCTTCGGACCAGGAGCCGCTGGCGAGCCGCGTCCCCGCCGGGTTGTAGGCCGCGCACAGCACCTGGGCGTCGTGCCAGTAGAAGGAGTCCGCGCTCTCCAGGGCGCCGCGCAGGGGCAGCAGGGACTCCACCCAGGGCGCCGCGCCGTCCACGTCGCGCTGGCGCCGCCAGTGCTCGGCGAGCTTGAACAGATGCGCGTCTGGCGCGCTCCAGGGGCCCGGGCCCTCGGTCTTGAAGTGCGGGGCGGCGTCGGGCGCGTCGTGCCAGCGCAGGCGGTTGTAGAGGCACTGGAAGAGGGCCTCGGGGTGCGCCTGGAGGAAGGTGGCGTCGAGTTCGACGGCCTTGCGCAGGACGCGCAGCGTGCGCGGACCCACGGCCGGGCCGACCTCCTTGAGGACGAGCGCGTCCGGAGGTGTGCGGGAGAGCACCTCGTCCAGGGTGGCGAGCAGCGCCGTCACGCCCTGGGTGCTCACGAGGTCTTCGAGGGTGGACAGCTCGGTGAGGGACTGGAGGTCGTAGGTCATCGCGGGAGAGACTCTCGCACGACCTCCAGCCCCTGTTGGAGCGGGTTCAGGCGTTCTTCCGTCCGCGAGCGCGCGGGGCCTTCGGCTCGGCCTCGCCGCCGGTGGGGCCCGGGGCGTCCTTCATGGCCAGGACGGCGTCGACGATGTGCTCGGCGTCGATGCCGGCCGCGCTCAGGAGCTCCTCGGGCTTGCCGGAGCCGGGCAGCTTTCGCACCGCCAGGCGCTTCACGCGAGGCAGCGGCGAGCCGTCGTCGGCGAAGGCCTCGAGCACCGCGTCGGCGAGTCCGCCCTCGGCCCAGTGGTCCTCGACGACGATGAGCCGTCCCTGGGTCTCCTTCGCGGCCTGCCGCAGCGTCTTCACGTCCACGGGCTTCACGGAGTACAGGTCGATGACGCGCACGGCGACACCGGACTCCTGGAGTCGCGCGTGGGCCTCCAGCGCTTCATGCAGGGTGATGCCCGCGGCGACAATCGTCGCCACGTCCTGGTCGGAGCGCCGGAGCACCTTGCACCCGCCGAGGGGGAACTTCTCCGTGGCGGAGTAGAGGATGGGCGTCTTGGCGCGCGTGGTGCGCAGGTAGCTGATGCCGGGCAGGTCCACGAGCTGGGCCATCAGCGCGGCCGTCTGGTTGGCGTCGCTGGGGTACAGCACGGTGCTGCCCGCGACGGCGCGCATCATCGACAGGTCCTCGAGTCCCATCTGCGAGGGGCCGTCCTCGCCGATGGAGCAGCCCGCGTGGCTGCCGCACACGTGCAGCGTCGCGTTGGAGACGGCCGCCATGCGAATCTGGTCATACGCGCGCGACAGGAAGGCCGCGAAGGTGCTGATGAAGACGCGCTTGCCCAGCACCGCCATGCCCACGCCGCTGGACACCATGTTCTGCTCGGCGATGTACATCTCGAAGTAGCGCTGGGGATGGGCCTTCTTCAGCTCCTCCGAGTACGTGGAGTTGGACACCTCCGCGTCCAGCGCGACGAGGTCCGGGTGCGCGTCACCCAGCGCCTTCAGGACATCGCCGTAGACCTTGCGGGTGGCCACCTTCTCGTCGGTGGGGTAGCGGGGCAGATTCAGTGGCGCGGCGGATTCCCGGGCGGCGGGGTGGGTGGCCTCCGGCTTCTTCACGTCGAAGCGCAGGTTGCGCTCGCCGCCCAGCCCCTGGATGGCCTCGCGGGCCTGGTCCTCGGACAGGGGCTTGCCGTGCCAGCCTTCCTTGTTCGCGATGGCCGGGTAGCCGTGGCCCTTCTCCGTCTTGAAGATGAGGCAGGTGGGCTTGCCCGTCGTCGCCACGGCCTCCGCCAGCGCGCGGTCGATGGCGCCCAGGTCATGGCCATCCACGGCCAGCGCGTGCCAGCCGAAGGCGCGGGCGCGAGCGACATAGGCTTCGTCGTTCCAGCCCAGCTCCGTCGGTCCGCTCTGGCCCAGGCGATTCATGTCGATGAGGGCGCAGAGGTTGTCGAGCTGGTAGTGCGACGCCTTGTCGAACGCCTCCCAGACCGAGCCCTCGGCCGTCTCGCTGTCACCCATCATCACGTAGGTGCGGAAGCGCCGTTGGTCCAGCCGCGCCATCAGCGCCATGCCCACGCCGATGGCGAGCCCCTGGCCGAGCGAGCCGGTGGCCACGTCCACGAGCGGCAGCACGTGCGGGTTGGGATGTCCTTCCAGTCGGCTGCCGAACTTGCGCAGTGTCAGCAGTTCCTCGTCGTCGATGGCGCCCGCCGCCTTGAACGCCGCATAGAGGACCGGGCAGGCGTGGCCCTTGGAGAGCACGAAGCGGTCATTGTCGGGGGACTTGGGCTGCTGGAAGTCGAAGCGCAGGTACTTCTGGAACAGCACCGCGACGATGTCCGCCGCGGACATGGAGGAGCTGGGATGTCCCGAGCCCGCCGCTGTCGTCGCTCGAATGCTGTCGACTCGAAGCTGCGCCGCGAGCTCTGCCAGTGTGTCTGCCATCGTCTCTCTCCAGGCTGTAGGGGACCTCCGTAGGGTGTTGACGGTGGAGTCCCCGGTGAAGCGAGGGTCCTCTCTTCGAGGAGCAACCGGGCAGGGAGGCCCCGGTGCGCGGGCCTGCTCGCGCACTGGAGGGCATGGGCACATTGAAGACCAGGGGAGGACGTCCCATGAATCCACTGCGTCAGCTCGCGGAGTTCGGCCAGGCCGTCTGGGTGGACAACCTCCAGCGGAGCTACATCACCCAGGGCACGCTCAAGAAGCTCATCGACGAGGATGGGCTCAAGGGCCTCACCTCCAACCCGACCATCTTCCAGAAGGCGGTGTCGGGCAGTGAGGACTACGCGGACCTGTTCGCGGAGGCGCGCGCCAAGGGGCTCTCCGCCAATGACGTCTACGAGCACCTCGCCGTGCGCGACGTCCAGGGGGCCGCCGACATCCTCCGGCCCGTCTATGACTCGCTGAAGGGGAAGGACGGTCTCGCGTCGCTGGAGGTGTCCCCCCGGCTCGCGAACCAGACGCAGGCCACGCTCGAGGAGGCCCGGCGGCTGTGGAAGACGCTCGCGCGGCCGAACGTGATGATCAAGGTCCCCGGCACGGAGGCCGGAGTGCCCGCCTTCCAGCAGCTCATCTCGGAGGGCATCAACATCAACGTGACGCTGCTCTTCAGCCAGGAGCGCTACCGGCAGATCGCCGACGCGTATCTGAGCGGGCTGGAGAAGTTCGCCAAGGCGGGGGGCGATTTGAGCACGGTGGCCAGCGTGGCCTCGTTCTTCGTCAGCCGCATCGACGTGGCGGCGGACAAGGAAATCGAGCAGCGGCTCAAGGGGGCGGGTGTCTCCGCCGAGCAGCGAAAGACGCTGGAGGCCCTGCGTGGCAGCGGCAAGGTGGCCATCGCCAACGCGAAGCTCGCCTACCGCATCTACCAGGAGGTCTTCAGCGGCGCGCGCTGGAAGGCGCTCGCGGCGAAGGGCGCTCGAGTGCAGCGCGTGCTGTGGGCGAGCACCAGCACGAAGAACCCGAAGCTGCGGGACGTGCTCTACGTGGAGGAGCTCATCGGGCCCGACACCGTCAACACCATGCCCCCGGCGACCATCGACGCCTTCCGTGAGCACGGCAAGGTGCGCACCAGCCTGGTGGAGGACCTCGCTGGCGCCAAGGAGACGATGCGCCTGCTCGAGGCGAGCGGCGTCTCGATGAAGTCCATCACCGAGCGACTGGCGGTGGACGGCGTGAAGCTCTTCGAGGAGTCGTTCGACGCGCTGCTGGGGGCGGTGGGGGAGCAGCTGAAGAAGAAGTAGTCTCAGGGGTGCATCAAGCGCGCTTGGTCGGTCCGCGCATGGGTGACATGGTGGCGGCCGCCATGACCCGATTCGCCGTGACGATGCTCCTCTGCTGTGTCCCCTGGGTGGTGTTTGCTCAAGCTCCCGTGAAGGAGCAGTGGGTCGTCACGACGGACCTCTGGGGCAATCCGCTCTACCAGGGCATGACGCTGGAGCGGACGGGCAAGCGGCTGGGGGGCGAGTTCGACGGCGACGCGCTGGAGGGCGAGCGGACGGGGCAGGACGTCCGCTTCACCGTCACGGACTCCAACAAGGTGCTCTCCATCTTCACGGGCAAGGTGAGCGGGGACTCGATGCGGGGCACCGCGGACATGCCCGACACGAACAACGCGCAGGCGCGGGTGAAGCACGCCTTCACCGCCCGGCGGATCGCAGAGCGGCCCGTGGGCCCTCCGCGTCGCCACGAGTTCAAGCCCACCACCTGGTCCAACGAGTTCTCCGCCACGCGCGAGCCCGTGCTGACGCTCTGGTCGGGCGACACGTTGAAGACGACGACGCTCGACTCGGGGGGCGTGGATGAGCAGGGTGTCACGCGGGCGCTGTTCGGCAATCCGCAGACGGGGCCGTTCTTCATCGGGGATGCGCGGCCCGGGGACATGCTGGTCATCCACCTGAAGCGTCTGCGATTGAACCGGCGCTCCGCGGACAGTCTCGACAGCATCGTCGGCAGGGCGATGACGCCTGTCTTGGCGGCGAAGGCGACGGGGCTGGGCAAGCCCGTGCGCTGGACGCTGGACTGGGAGAAGGGCGTCGCGCATCCGGAGACACCGACGGAGCGGCTTAAAGACTTCACCGTGCCGCTGCGGCCCATGTTGGGAGGGCTGGCGGTGGCGCCGGGCTTCGGGATGCCCGCCATCTCCACCGGGGACACGGGGCGCTTCGGCGGGAACATGGACTTCAACGAGGTGGTGGAGGGCAACACCGTCTATCTGCCTGTCTCGCAGCCCGGGGCCCTGCTCTACGTGGGAGATGCCCACGCCGCGCAGGGCGACGGAGAGACGTCGCAGTACGCGCTGGAGACCTCGATGGAGGTGGAGCTGACGGTGGACGTCGTGCGCGGCAAGGCGCCGTCGATGCCCCGGGTGGAGTCGCCCACGCACCTCATGGTGCTCGGGCAGGCGGGCTCACTGGACGATGCGCTGCGCCAGGCGACCAGTGGCCTGACACAGTGGTTGGAGCAGGACTATGGGCTGTCGCTCTCGGAGAGCGCGCAGGTCATGGGGACGAGCGTGCGGTACGTCGTCGCCAACCTCGCGGGGCGGAGTGTGGGAGTCGTCGCGAAGCTGGACAAGTCGCGACTGGCGAAGCTCCGCCCCACTGGGAAGTAGCGCGGCTCCACCATTGCAGGCCTGCGAGGCGTGACGCAGTGGGTGGATCAAGGCACCGCCCGCCCGCCTATCGCGGGGAAGCGCTCATAGGCACGGAGGAGCGCATCGAGGTGGGCGGGATTGTCGAGGTCGAGCGGCGCCTCCGTGAGTTGCACGAGCCAGCCCCCCGTCGCTGTGCGCCGCGCTCGTGAGAGCAGCTCGGCGTCGCGAGTGGGGTCTGGAAACCCGATGGCGTGCGCGGCGGCGGGCGACCAGTAGTTGATCCACCCCAGGCGCTGCGGAATCTCCGGTGAGCGAATCTTCACGGGAAGCTTGAGCGCTGGCAGGCCCCGAGGAGGAACCCCCGGCTTGTGCACGGGGTCGATTGTCTGCCGTGAGATCTCTACTCCCGCACGGAAGGGCGTCGCATGTCCCCAGAACGCCTGCGCACCCTCCGCGACACCCTCAAGCACATCCACCGAGACCCCCATCACGGTCTCGTCGAGTGGCAATTCGGCATGGACGTCCATCATGTGTTGGCCTCCAGCCGCCTGGCTCGCGAGGATCTGCAACCCAGAGATCGTCACGGGGAAGCTTTCGTCGCCATTGCATACCAGCGGGAATCTCCCCTTCCTCGTCTCTTCCGTGAGCCAGGTGTCGCGCTGAGGCAATGGGAGAGGCTGCCCTTCCTTAGAGAGCTTCCACTCCAGACGTAAACCGGGAAACGCCCGTTCCATCCCCTGGACGACGGTGAGCGAGCGAGCATCGCTGTCCACCAGCGCGGGTGCGTAGACGATGATGCCGAGGGTGTTGCGCCGAGTCATCGCTTACACCCCGTGACGACGAAGGTGAGTTCGGGCGCCTGGAACTGCAGCGCATCCTTGTGCTCTTCGGTGCTTACTCCTACGACGAAATCATACCCACAGGATACCGCGATGGCGTGCTCCTCCCGCAGTTCCTCCACTTGATCATCGACCACCTGCTTCTTGAGGAAGCCACTGTAGGTGTCGAATCGGTCGGTCTTGATCTCCCACAACGCGCGCGCGCCGACTTGCAGGGCGTCGAAGTATTTGGTGTCAACGAGCACGTCCATCCCAGGGTAGCGGTTGGGTGGAAACCTGTCGGCGCACTGGTCATGCGCGTCGTCTCCACCTCGATGCTTGACCGGAGTGGCCTTGCACCTGGGGTGACGCTCGCGCTCTAGGGGCTCGGTCGGCGCCGGGGGGAACCAGTCCTGCCCTGATGGTTCCAGTTTGGGATTCCGATTTGCGGAGAGGCCACTCGGAGTGGCTTCCGTTTGAGCCACGGGCTCTACTTCTTCCGGACTGCCTCGGCTCAGTTCGTATGCAGCCAGCGCTTCCTTGATGACGATTCCCACCACCACCGCGCCAATGATGATCACCGCGCCCACTGCGAATTCGGGGGCAGCCAAGATGCAGAGGCCGACTCCCAGGGCAGCCGCGCCCGCCGAGGCGACAGAGCACCTTCCGGTCGGGTCATTGAACCGGACCCGGTCATGGTTGATGGCTTGAAAGCACCGCTCCGCCAACACGGGCCATGGCTGGGAAGCCTCCCGGACGGCGCACCGTCCCCCGTCTCGCCAGGGCAGACTGGCCGCTCGCTGGAGGTTGGCGAGCCGTGGGTTCCGGGACATGTGCTCCGTTGGACTCGGTGCAGACGTCGCGCACGCCGAGAGGAAGAGCAGAAGTGCCGCGCAGGTATGGAGTCGCAGGGCTGTGTCCTTTCGAACTCGCGAGCTTACCTCCAAACACTCCCATCCCACGTCCGCTGGACGTGCAGGGTGCCGCCGTTCACCTGCTCATCCCACGTCAGCACGGGGCGGTCCTCCGCGCTCCAGCTCAGCCGAGGATTGAGCGCCACCGATTCGGGCGAGTTGACCTCGTTCAACTCGTCGCCCATGGGCAACCACCGCTGTCCATCCCAGCGGGCCGCGCGCAGCATGACGTTGGGGAAGTGCACGGTGGTCCGCTTGAGCCACGCGACGACGCAGCCGTCGAAGCCCTGGTCCGAGTAATACGCCTGGAGGACCTGCGGCGTCACATAGGTCCTGAGCAGTCGGCAGTAGGGAATATTCGAACCCGCGTCCTGGATGTCCTGCAACGTCAGCCCGACGCGCGGCGGCAGCGCGGTCAGGGCCTTCGAGGTGGATGGGGGTGGTGCGCCGTCTCCCGGCACCGGTGCCTCCCCACCACCGACGCAGCCCACGAGCAGGCCCCCGCACAGCGCTGCAACCACCCAGCTCCAGGACCACCTGCCCGAAACGAAACCCTTGTCTTGCATCTGGCCACTCCCATGAACGTCGGGTGGCTCAAAGCTGGACACGCACTTCTGGGGCATCAGGCAGGGCCGGCCGTCGATGTTCAACGGCCGACCCTGGGCGGCACTGCTCACCCCCGAGCCACGTCAGGGAAAGAAGGGCGAGCGGTCACACGAGAGGCTTCCTCCCGCGCGGTACAGCATGTCCTGGTAGACGATGGTGTTGTTGATGGGGAAGGCACTCGTCGCGGATGCCACGGTGGCGCCGCCGCGCACCAACCGGAAGCTCGGCGTGCCCTGCTGGAGCGGGACACGGAACGACTGGATTCCGGCCGCCACGTTCGTGCGCTGCACGCTGCCCGCCAGCTCGATTTCCAGCGTCGCGGGCGCCGTCAGGAACGCGAGCAGCTCGATTTCGTTCACCGCGGCCGCGCCATTCACCAGCCGGTACACGGCGCTCTGCTTCGTCAGGTCCGGCGCCGCGCTCGTCGAGTGCAGCCGGTGGAAGTAATACAGCGCATCCCGGACGATGGGCGGCTGCACGCCTGTCTTGAACCAGGCGGTGTAATACGCCGTCAGGTCGAAGGCGGCCCACTGCGTGCCGGAGGACGGGGAGAACTCCGTCGCCTCCGAATAGTCATTCCAGGTGATGAGCTGCACCCAGTCCGCGCCACCCTGGATGGCCGCGCCCCAGAGGGCCCGCAGCGCCTGCGAGTTGTTCGCCTCCGTGTAGACGAGGTCCTTGGGCCGCGAGTCCTGCAAGGCCACCGGCGCCATCCAGTGGAGTCCCATGCCGTGCGCCGTGCCGGGGTTGGCCAACTGTCCCGAGGCCCCGGAGAGCGTCCGGCTGCCCCAGGTGGACGTGCCATGCAGCGGGACCACCGCCTTGAGCGCGTTCGTCTGCGCCACCCACGGGTTGACGTACACGGGCCACAGCGCCGAGGAGATTCCACGCGTCTGGAGGGCCTGGATGGCGGAGGCCCACCACTGCGGCGTGCGCTTGTCCGCGTAGTACGGCGCGAGCAGCAGCCGCCCGTCCTCCAGGTGATACACCGCCGGGTGCGAGGCCACCGAGGCGATGGTGTTCACGAACGCCGTCAGCGCCTCCGCGTCGGTGCCCGAGTAGGTGGAGGTCATGTCCGGCATGAGGACGATGCGGAACCCGCTGTCGACGTTGCTCGCGGCCTGCAGCAGCTTCAGCAGCCGGTTCCAGTGCGTGCCGGTGTGGTTGAGGATGTCGTAGGTGAAGCCGTCCAGGCCCAGCGCCGAGGCGCGGCGCACCTCCAGCTCGAAGTTGGCCAGCTCGTAGTCCACGCCGGCCGCGCGAGGCGCCTGGGGCAGTGGCCGCTGCTTGAGGAGGCCGCCGCAGTACGCGAACTTGGAGTTTTCCCCGGTGGGCACCAGGTAGTGCCGCGCGTAGTAGTCGACCGACGGCTCCCGGTTGTCGAGCGAGAGCGGGTAGGGCGAGAAGTAGTGCGCGAAGACCTTCTTCGGTGCCGCGCGCAGCGTGCCCAGGGCCGGCAGATTCAGCGGCCAGCACGGCGTGGCGGGCGCGGCGGCGACGTCCGCCGTCAGCTCCAAGTCAAAGCTCAGGTCCGACGAGTTGAGCGTGGACTGGTGCACCTCCACCGCGAGCACGTTGGTGCCCGAGGTGAGCGCGGTGGCGGGCACGGAGACGCTGTGCCAGGTCAGCTCGGCGCTGTCGGCGATGACGGTGCTCGCCAGCGTCGACGCCGTCACCGCTCCCGCGGGCAGGTTGCTGCGAAGGACCTCCTGCCCGTTCAGGTAGACGATGGCGCCGTCATCGCGCAGCAGTCGCAGCACCATGTTGCTCACCCGTGTCGGGTCCGCGACGGTGAACGTCTTGCGCAGCCACGTCGTCACGTAGCGCGAGGACGTGCTGGGGCCGTAGGAGACCACCGTGGCCTCGTCGCCATCGCCGTAGCCGAGCTGCGCGGGGCCCTGCTTCCACGCCGTGTCCTCGTAGCCCACGGCCGTCCACCCCACGCCCGGGTCCACGCCTGTGTCGCGGTAGCGCCACGCGCTGCCTGGCGCGACGAGTGTGCTCGCCAGGTGCTGCTCCTCCGTTGTCGTGGAAGCGGGTGGGGTCTCCTCGGGCCGCGAGGCGGGGCCGCAGGCTCCAAGGAGGGGAATGAACAAGGCAAGCCAGACTGCTCGACGAGGGGGTGTGGAGAGCATGTTGGTGTTGTCTTCCAGGGGGTGTGTAAAAACAGGAAGACTTCCAAGTCATTGATAACAAGCGAGCCGCTGGTGCGTCCCGAGAATGTCCCGGGGCCTTCGCAATCCCACATCGCGCTGCGACACGACTGAGGTCGCCCGCTAGGGAGTCGAGTCCTTGTCCATGAGGTTGTAGACCTCCTGCACGTCGCGCAGCAGCTTGGGGAAGTCCAGCTCCAAGTCCCTCAGCAGGCCGGTGCGCATGTCGAACACCCAGCCGTGCACGGTGGGGAAGCCCTTCTCCAGATAGGTGCGCTGCACGGCGGCCGTCTTGACGATGCTGAAGCACTGCTCGGTGACGTTCAGCTCCACCAGCCGGGCGTAGCGGGCCTCGGGGTCGGTGAGCGCGTCCAGCTCCGCCTTGTGGAGCCGGTAGACGTCCCGCACGTTGCGCAGCCACGGGTTGAGGATGCCCAAATCCCGGGGCTGCATGGCGGCCTTCACGCCCTGACAGCCGTAGTGGCCGCAGACGACGATGCGCTTCACCGACAGGTGGCGGACCGCGTAGTTGATGACCGACATCACGTTCAGGTCGACGTTGTTGACCAGGTTCGCGACGTTGCGGTGGACGAAGACGTCCCCGGGCTCCACGCCCATGATTTCGTTGGCGGGCACCCGGCTGTCGGAGCAGCCGATGTAGAGGTACTCGGGGTTGTGCTCGGCGGACAGCCGCTCGAAGTACTTCGGGTCGTCCTTCGTCTTGGCCGCGGACCAGCGACGGTTGTTCTCGAAAATCTGTTCGTAGGAGGGCACGGACCGGGGGCATGCCCGGCCCGGTGCCCCCGCGTCAACGGGAGAATGTCGGTTCAGGTGCCGGCGGCCCCGCTTCAGCGAGCGAGCTGGATGGGCCTGGCGGACGCCAGCCGCACCTGGCGCATGTCGACGAGGATGTCGTAGGCGCGCGCCTCGGGAAGGAGGGGGCCCGCGGCGAAGCGGTAGAGGGCCTGCGGGTCGCGCTCGAGCGGGAAGCGCTCCCGGACGGCGGTGGCGAGCAGCTCCTTGGCCACCCACTCGGTGTCCACGGACACGGAGCCGAACTCGTCCAGGTAGCGCTGGGACGCGGACGAGTCCCGCTGCCGCGCGGTGAGGACGAAGACGCGCGGCTTGCGCGCGGGGACGATGGCGGCGGCCCCCTGCCGCATCAGCTCCAGCTCCCGGCCCTGGGGCCGCGCGAACAGCTCCACGGATTGCTGGTGGGCGAGCAGGGCGCTCACCGCGACGAAGCCGCCCAGCACCGCCACCGCCACGCGAGGCCCCCGCGTGGGCCACAGCTCTCCCAGCTTCAACACGGCGGCGAAGAAGAACACGCTCCACACGCCGGTGAGGGCATAGAGCGTGCGGTACGTGGGCCACCGCTCGCTGGCGAGCAGGCTGGCGCAGTACGCGACGCCCGACAGGCCCACCAGCGCCATCACCCACGTCCCCACGCCCACGCGTCCCGCGCGCCGTCCCTCGACGACGAGCGCCAGCACGAGCACCGTCAGCGTCACACCCACCATGGGCCAGTAGCCACCGGAGGGCGCGGCGTCCGTGTCGTTGAGCGCGTTCAGCGCCAGCGCGTTGGGCAGCACCTGGGTGACGAACCAGCCCGCCTTGTCCACGAAGTGCCGCTCCAGCACCATGCGCGGCGACGGCGTGAAGAGCCCCAGCCAGAAGGTCAGCCGGGTGATGACATAGGCGAGCCCCAGGCCTCCACCCACGACGAACAGGTGGCTGGCGAGCCAGCGCGCCGGCGTCCGCGCGTCGTCGAACCGCCGCGTCACCAGCGCCGCCGCGAGCAGCACCGCGTAGAACGGACCACTCGCTTGATAGATGAGCGTCGACGCGGCCAGGGCCACCACCGCGCCCACGCACCAGGCCCAGCGCAGCGTCCCGCTCGCGGAAGGGCGCAGCCCCCGTCGCGCCAGGGCGAAGGCCGCGGCGCTCGCGAGCAGCGCCACTCCCTGAGGCCAGCAGATGCTCCAGCTCGCCACCACCTGCGCGGAGGGAATCACCGTGAGGAACGCGGCGAGCAGCGCGGCGGGAGCCCGTCGCCACCCCTCGGACCGCAACAGCAGGTAGAGCGCGAGCGACAGCAGGGCCAGCCCCAGCACGCCCAGCGCCCGCAGGCCGCTCAGTCCCTCCACGCCGTCCGTCTCACGCGTGGAGCGCTCCAGGAGCCAGCCATACAACGGACGGCCCATGGCGCCGCACACCCGCAGAATCTTCCCGGGCTCCTCGCGGGCCTCCCGCTGAATCGCGTAGTCGTCGCGCAGGCCATAGTGCGACGAGATGGCGCTGCCATAGACGACCCAGGGCAGCAGGAAGAGCAGGGCGGCCGTACCCAGTGCCCGGAAGGCACCTGTCGTGATGCGTGTCCGCAGGGGGAACCTCTGAAGGCTCACGACCCTAGCAGAGTCGTATGACGCGTCTCGGTATGCGTGAAGTCTCACGGAAAAGTGAAACGTTCCACAACGACTTCACCGCCCGGCTGCCCAGGCCCATGCGGCGTGTCCATCCGGACGAATCAGCAGCCCCCCGAGGCCATGGAGCGGTGTGGCGTCGTCGGAAATGTCGAGCTCCAGCACTTCCAGCCGGGGTGTCCAGCCCGGCGCGGGCTCCCACCGGGTGGGTGCCTGGGGGCCTGCCTTCGCGTGCAGCCACGGCCAATGGCCTCGGTGCAGGGCGGAGTAGAGCGGGCGCGGGCTTCCGTCGGAGAGCCGCAGGTCCCAGTTGGGAAGTCTCCGGCCTGTCCAACCCGGCAGAGGGGGCAGGGCCTGGAGGGGCGAAGGCACGGGCGCGTCCGGGTAGGCGACGTCGAGTCCGCCGAGGTGCTCGGCGAGCGGGCGATTCACGGTGGGGTTGCGCAGCAGGCCGTTCATCAGCTCGCGCAGCGCGAGCGTTTCCGGGGTGAAGCCCATGAGCGCGGACTGGGCCTCCGTGTTGCGCAGCAGGGCCTGGCCCACGCGGTGACGCTCGTGGTGGTAGCTGTCCAGCCGCGTGTCCGGCGCGCCCTCGCGCGGCACGGCGGCGAGCTTCCAGCCCAGGTTCAGCGCGTCCTGGAGCCCCACGTTGAGGCCCTGGCCGCCGGCCGGGTAGTGCATGTGCGCGGCGTCACCGGCGAGCAGCACGCGCCCCCGCCGGTAGGTGTCCGCCAGCCGCGTCTCGTTGCCGAAGCGTGACAGCCACCGGGGCTCTCGCATCCCGAAGTCGGAGCCCGCCACGTGGGCGAGGCTCGCGCGCAGCTCGTCCAGGGTGAGCGGCTCCTTCAGGCGAGGTCCCCGGGCGCATGCGTATCCAGCGAGAGCAGGTGGTGCGGGCGGCGTGGACGTGGGTGGATGAGCTGGGCGTGGAGGGGCTGACGATGCGTTTGTTGGCGCAGGCGCTCGCCGTCCAGGCGCCGTCGCTCTACTGGCACTTCCCGAGCAAGCAGGCGTTGCTGGAGACGATGGCGGACGCGCTCCTGGAGGACGTGGCGCGTACGCGTCCCCCGGGGGACGGCTGGGAGCCGGTGGTGAAGGGCGTGGCGGAGGAGCTGCGGCGCGCGCTCCTGCGCCACCGGGATGGAGCCCGGGTGTTCGCCGGGACGTTCGTGGTGTCGGAGAACACGCTCCGGGTCAGCGAGCTGCTCATGGAGGCGCTGGGGCTGCTGGGCCTGCCGCCGAAGGAGGCGGGCTGGGCCACCTTCGCGTTGCTCGACTACGTGCTCGGGTTCACCATCGAGGAACAGGCCTTCGGTGCCCAACAGGGCGAGGGGCCTCCGGCGGCCGAGCGGATGCGGACGCTCGCCCTGTCGCGCTTTCCCCACGTGGCCCGGGCGGTGGACGCGCTGGTCGACCCTGACTTCGATGCGCGCTTCACCTTCGGACTGGAGGTGTTCCTCTCGGGACTGAAGAGCCGTCGCGCGCCGAAAGCACGGTGAGCCCAAGCCGGGCTTCCGCGAGGCATTGGACAGCGACCCTGGACCGCGGAGCACCCGGGCGCGCGTGTATCGAAACGGAAGGGATTGGCAGGTGACGTCGGGTGACGGGCCGCGTCTGCTCGTGCACGCCTGAATGTCAGACTATTGGAAGCAGTCCTTGACGTCGCCCCGCCACGCACGCACCTCCATCAGAGTGGAAGTGCTTGCGTGAAATTCGAGTCCCGGCTGCCTGCTCACAATGTGACCATCGAGGGCTGGGTGGTGGAGTGGCTCGCGCTGCACTGGCAGATGCCCGCGGCCTCCATCGACACCCGGCGTCCCCTCGTCGAGCAGGGGTTGGACTCCGTGGGCGCCATCTCCCTGGCGCATGACCTGGAGCAATGGCTGGGTTTGCCGCTCACCCTGTCCTTCCTCTGGGAGCAGCGCACCATCGAGGCCCTGGCGCGCGCGCTGGCCTCCCCCGACGCGCTGTTCGCCCTGTCGCCTCCGAGCGAATCCGGCGAGGCGCTGGTGTCCTCCTCCGGGGAGACGCCGCCCGCGTCCCTGGGCCAGCAGCGGGTCTGGCGCCTCGACACCCTCCAGCGGGGCAGTGCTCGCTTCCACGTCCATTTCGGTCTGCGATTCGACGGTCCCCTGGATGTCGAATCGCTGAGACTCAGCCTCCAAGAAATCGTGCGACGCCACGAGTCGTTCCGGACGACGTTCCGCGAGCAGGACGGGCGGCTGACGCAAGTGGTGGCGTCTCCGCCGCGGCTGGAGCTGCCCGTCGTGGACCTGCGCGCGGAGCAGGCCGGTGACGAGGAGCAGGCGCTGCGCTCCGCGTCCTTCCGGACACTCTTCGATGCGCAGGGCCGCACGCCGTTCGACCTCCAGTCAGGTCCGCTGCTTCGCACGACCCTGGTGGTGCTGGCGGACCAGACGCATGTCCTGCTGGTGACGCAGCATCGGCTCATCACGGATGGGCCGTCGCTCGGAGTGTTCAGTCGGGAGCTGGCGTCGCTGTATCGCGTCTTCCAGGCGGGGGTGCCGTCGCCGCTGGCGTCGCCCTCGCGTCAGTGGGTCGACGTGGCGCGGTGGCAGCGGGCCTGGCTGGACAGTGAAGCGGCGGCGCGGCAGCGCGAGTACTGGAGCGCGCGGCTGGAGGGCGTGCCGGCCCTGACGCTGACGTCGCGAAGGGCCGGGGCCGAGGACACCCGGTTGGGAGGACTGGTCTGCTTCGACGTGCCCGTGGCGCTGACGTCGGCGTGGAAGGCGCTGGCGAGCGGGGAGGGCGCCACGCTGTTCACCGCGCTCTCGGCCGCCTTCTCCGTGCTGCTGCGTCGGCATGCGGGCCAGGAGGACCTGCTGTTGGGCACCGTGGTGGCCAACCGGGGGCGGCGAGAGCTGCGCGACGTGGTGGGCTGTCTGGCCAACACCGTGGCGCTCCGGTGTGACTTGACGGGCAACCCCTCGTTCCGGGAGCTGCTCGCCAGGCACCACGTGCGCACCACGGAGGACCTGAGTCATCAGGAGCTGCCGTTCGACGAGGTGGTGCGCCAGGTCCGCGACGCGCGGGGCGCGCCCCCGACGGTGCAGGTCGCTTGCGTGTTCGAGAACGCGGCCGCCTTCGAGGTGGCCATCCCCGGCCTGTGCTGCACGCTGCTGTCGGACACGCCGGATGCGTCGGTGCCGGGCACGGCCCGCCATGAGCTGACGCTGCTCCTATGCGAGGACCAGGGGAGCCTGCGAGGCGCCTTCGAGTACGCCTCCGACGTGTTCCTGCCGGCCGAGGTCGAACGGCTCGCGGAGGACTTCCGGCGACTGCTGGGGCGCGTGGTGGAGGCGCCCGATGCCAGGCTGGATGAGTTGACGCCTCCAGCCCTCGCCACGATGACGGGGTGACTCAGGCGCTGGCGTCCGAAGGCGGAGTCCCCGCGGACTGGACCTCCGGCACCGCCTCTTCCAGGGCCATCCGGGCCTCGTCGAAGTCCCGGAGGGCCGAGTCCACGAGCGCGCCCCATCGCTCGGGGGGCTCGCGCTGCGAGCGCATCTCCAATTCCTCACAGGTGCGGGAGAGGCGGGCCGCGCCGAACAGGGCCGCGCTCGAGCGCAGGCTGTGCGCGTGTCGCGTCAGCGCCGCCGCGTCCTGCTCCTCCAGGGCCACGCGGAACGAGGCCAGGTGTTTGTCGGCGTTGCGCAGGAAGTCGCGCACCAGGGTGGTCAGCTCGCTCCTGTCGGAGCCGGTGAGCAGCTCCAGCCGCTGGAAGGCCGTCGTGTCGAAGATGACGGTCGGTGGCGCGGGAGGCGGTCCGAAGCGAGGCGCCTCCGCCGCGTTCTCCAGCGCGGCCACGAGCAGCCCCACTTCCACGGGCTTGGTCACGAAGTCGTTCATCCCCGCCTGGAGACACAGCTCCTGGTCTCCCTGGATGACACTGGCCGTCATCGCGATGATGCGAGGGTTTCCATAGCGCCGGATGTCCGCGCGAATGCGCCGCGTGGCCTCCAGGCCGTCCATCTGGGGCATGTGGACGTCCATGAAGACGACGTCATAGGGCTCGCGCTCCAGCGCGCTCAGGGACTCCTCGCCGTTGCCCGCGACGTCCGCGTCGTAGCCCAGCTTCTTGAACAGGCGCAGGCCGACCTTCTGGTTGATGGGATTGTCCTCCACCAGGAGGATTCGCAGCGGCAGGCGCTGGCTCAGGGTGACGTCCAGCTCGGCCGCGGGCCGGATGGGCACCACCTGGCCTTCCCGGAGGATGACCTCGAGCGTGAAGGTGGAGCCGACTCCCACGGTGCTCTGGACGCGGATGGTGCCGCCCATCATCTCCGACAGCCGCAGGCTGATGGCGAGCCCCAGCCCCGTGCCGCCGTAGTGACGGCTCGTCGAGGCGTCCACCTGGCTGAAGGAGCGGAAGAGGCGGTCCATCCGCTCGGCGGGGATGCCGATGCCCGTGTCCTGGATGGTGAAGCGCAAGGGCCAGCTTGGGGCCTCGGCGTCCGGGCGCGCGTCGCCGCGTGAGACGTGGACGGTGACACCGCCCTCGTGGGTGAACTTGAGCGCGTTGCCCACCAGGTTGACGAGCACCTGACGCAGCCGCGTCTTGTCGCCGAACAGCGCGTCGCGCACGTCCTCGTCCACCGAGTGGCGCAGGGTGAGCCCCCGCTTCGCGGCCTGCGGGCCCAGCAGTCCCAGGCACTCCTTGAGGCTCTGGCGCAGGGAGAAGGACTGGCTGTCCAGCTCGAAGGCGCCGGCTTCAATCTTGGAGAAGTCGAGCAGGTCATTGATGAGGCGCAGGAGCGAGTCGCCGCTGGTGTGGATGACGTCCACGCACTCCTGCTGCTCCTCGGTGAGGGACGTCTCGCGCAGGAGCTGGGCCATGCCGAGCACGCCATTCATGGGCGTGCGAATCTCGTGGCTCATGTTGGCCAGGAAGCTGGACTTGGCGGCATTGGCGGCGTCGGCCTCCGCGCGCGCGGCGTCCAGGGCCACGTTCTTCTCGCCCATGGCGGAGAGCGCGTCCTGGGCCTCGGTGACGTCCAGGAAGGCCCACAGCCGGCCGCGCGCGGAGCCCCGGCGCGCGGGCACGCAGGAGACGGACAGCGTCTGGTGCGGAGACTCGAAGCGCCAGAGCATGTTGCGCAGCTCGGGCTGGCTGCCGTCGAACATGCGCGCCATCCGCTCTTCGATTTGAGCGCGGTTCTTCGCGCGCTCGCGCAGGGTGGCCATGGCGCGGGACATGAGGTGGGCGGGCACCTGGCCATCCGGCAGCCCCAAGAGGAGGGCGCCCGGCTTGTTCACCCACGTCTCCACGCGGTTCTGCTCCAGGAAGACGAGCCCGCAGGGCACCGCGTCGGTGATGGAGTCCACGCGCGCGCGCAGGTTCTCCGTCGCGCCTTCCAAGTCACACTCGCGCGCGGCGGTGAGCAGCAGGCCGGGCAGCGCTCGCAGCGCGGCTTGCTCGGCGGGCGTGAAAGGGCCTGTGCCGCGGCGCAGGAGGAGGAGGGCGCCCTTGCGGTCATCGACGGACTGCCATGGCAGCACGGCCATCGCCCCGCGCAGCGGCTCCGGGAGGCCGAGGTCCTGGGGACTCGGGTCGAAGAAGCACCACTGCGTCTCGCCCAGCACGCCCCGGAAGAGGTCCTCTCCCAGGTGGGCCAGCCGGGGGCGCGCGGCGGGAGTGCCCGCCAGCTCGAACACCGTGACTGCGTCGATGCGGCGCAGGCTGACGGCCACGTCCGCGCGACACGCCTGACGCACGACTTCCAGCACCCGCGCGAGCTGTCCACCATCCCGAACCGATAGGGCCTGCACCGCGGCCACCATCAGCTCCATCACCGAAGAATCCACGGGGGACGGTACGAAAGTCCCCCCCGGAGTGGACGCATCCTTCTCCGACAGGCTCACGAAGCGGCGAGTGCCTGGGCGATGAGCGCGTTGACCTCGTTCGGCGCCGTCATGTGCGGCAGGTGGCCCTGGTTGGGGACGTAGTGAATCTGTCCCTTGGGCAGGCTCTTCGCCAGGTACTCGCCCACGTGGTTGGGGACGGCGAAGTCGTGGAGCGGCTGGACGACCCAGGATGGGACGTTCAGTCGGGTGACCTGCTCGCGGAAGTCGGACTCGAAGATGATGCGAATCACGCCGATGGCGATGTCGGGCCGCAGGGCGATGAGGGACTCGGAGAAGTCCTTGACCACCTCGGGCGTGGCGGAGGGCCCGACGGCGGCCTGCGCGAAGCCGCTGGCCCAGGCGTCGAAGTGCTTCTCGATGGTCTCATAGAGCGCGTCGATGCCCGGCCGGTCGAAGCCGCCCAGGTAGTCGGGGGCATTGAGGTAGCGCGGGGACGCGCTGATGAAGACCATGCCGCGGAAGAGCTCCGGACGCAGCAGCCCCGCGAGCAGGCCAATCATCCCGCTCATGGAGTGGCCCACGTAGAACACGTTGCGCGCCTGGACGGCCTCCAGCACTTCCATCAGGTCCAGCGCGTAGCTCTCCAGGCCGGCGTAGCGGTGCGGACTGTAGGCCTCCAAATCGGAGCCCTGGGCGCCCACATGGTCGAACAGGACGATGCGGTGCGTGTCCTCGAAGGCACGTACCTGATTGCGCCAGGCGGTCTGGTTGGTGCCGAAGCCGTGGGCGAGCACGAGCACGTCGTCACCCCGACCGACGACCTGCACATTGTTTCGAGTGAGGACCGTCTTGGACATGGTCTGTCCATTGTAGGCCAGGCGCCCCATTCACGCGGACCGCGCCCGCATGCCCTCCGGTCGACCACTCAACGAAAGCGCCGCGCGGACCCACCCCGTGTCGTGGAAACCCCTGGGTGGCTCCAGGTCGGGAAACGTGGGGTGACGCCGCGAGGCGGTGCTCGCGCGGGCCACATCAGACATTCGCCGCGTCGGCCCCTCCACGATTGGAGGTGCCATTGTCCGCGGTCGCCCAGTGAGCAGCCGGTCGGGTTGAGAGGGATTCAGCGGGTGATGACAACCGGCGCGGGAGGAGCGCGCTCCATGGGGTTGGCAATCGTCCTGACGATGGTGGGCATGATGGTGTCGGTCACCCCAGCGGTCCCCGAGGCACGTCGCCCTGGCACCACGGAGTGGAACCTGAGTCAGCCCGCCACCGGGACCCAGTTGGAGGGGTACGCCGGAGCGACCAGTGTGCAGCGCGGCGAGTCCATCGACATCCATGTCCGGACGGACGGCGCGCGCCCGGTGAGCTGGGAGCTGTACCGCATGGGCTACTACGGGGGCACGGGCTCCCGGAAGATGGCGTCGGGAGGCCCCGTCACCATCGGCCCCCAACCCACGCCCGTGGCGGACCGGACGACGGGCCTCGTCGAGTGCCGCTGGCCCACCAGCTTCACCGTTCCCACGCAGGCGAGCTGGCCCAGCGGCGTCTATCTGCTCAAGCTGTGGCGTGACGACGGGCCCCAGTCCTACGTCATCTTCGTCGTCCGCGCGGACGAGCGGAAGAACACGGGCGTCCTCCAGATTCCGTTCACCACCTTCCAGGCCTACAACGCGTGGGGCGGCGAGAGCCTCTACTCCACCTCCCTGGGGCTGTCCGGAGGCCACGCCAAGGCGGTCTCGTTCGACCGGCCCTACATGGATGGCAACGGCGCGGGCGAGTACTTCTACGCCACGCACAACTTCGTGCTGTGGGCGGAGTCGAAGGGCTACGAGCTGTCCTACGTCACCAACGTCGACGTGGACAGGAATCCTTCGCTGCTGCTGGGACAGCGGCTGTTCCTGTCCGTGGGACATGACGAGTACTGGTCCCGCCCGGCCCGGACGGCGGTGGACGCGGCGCTGGCGTCGGGGGTGAATCTGGCGTTCCTCGGCAGTGACACGAGCTGCTGGCTCATCCGCCTGGAGTCGTCGAGCGAGGGCGCGTCGCGGCGCAAGCAGGTTTGTTACAAGGACGAGGCCCGCGCGGAGGACCCGCTGGCCGGCACTCCGCTCGTCACCGTGCGCTGGCGCAACGCGCTGCTCGGTGAGCCGGAGAACGGACTGGTGGGGGTGATGTCCGACGCGTGGGGAATCATTCCCCAGCCGTACGTCGTGCACACGCCGGGCGCGTGGCCCTTCGCCGGCACGGGGCTCGCGCAGGGCGACTCCATCCCCTCCGTCGTCGGCTATGAAATCGACCGCGCGTGGACGAACGGCGCGGGGCCGCCGGGCTTCGTCTCGCTGGCGACGTCTCCGGCCATCAGCAACAAGGGCGAGCCCAACTGGCACACCTCCGGCCTGTACACCGCGCCCTCCGGCGCGTTCGTCTTCTCCAGTGGTGGCATCTCCTGGTCCCAAGGGCTGTCCCATCCCCACTTCGCGGACCTCCGGGTGCAGCGCATCACCGACAATGTGATGCGCAAGGCGGGGCTGGTGCCCACGCTCGACGGGGACACCTTCGGCGCGCAGAACCCCCGGCCGGTGGACCGCACGGGACAGTCCGCGGGCGTCTCCACGTTCGCCGGAGCCGCGTTCCAGGAGGGCTTCGTGAATGGTCCCGCGACGCAGGCGCGCTTCCGCAGGCCCGTGGGCGTGGCGGTGGACGGAACGGGCACGGTGTTCATCGCGGACACGGGCAACCACGCGGTGAGGCGCATCGCCAACGACGAGGCCCGCACCGTCACCACCATCGCCGGCACGGGCTCGGCGGGCGTGGGGGAGGGGGCCGGCGCGATGACGGCGCTCCGCTCGCCGCAAGCCATCGCCATCGCCCCGGACGGCACGCTCTACGTGGCGGACACGGGCAACCACCGCATCGTCCGCATTGCCCGGGATGGACGCTGGACGGTGAGCACCTTCGCGGGTTCGAAGGATGGCCGGCAGGGCAGGGCGGATGGCGTGGGCACGGCCGCGCGCTTCCAGACGCCTGGCAGCGTGACGTTCGCCGGCGCGGACCTGTACGTGACGGACACCTTCAACCACCGGCTCGCGCGCATCTCTCCGGAAGGGAGGGTGAGCACGGTGATTGGCACCCGGGGCTCTGGCAGCACCAACGGCCCCGCCAGCCAGGCGCGCTTCCACCGGCCGACGGCGGTGGCCTTCGGCGGGGGCGCGCTGTGGGTGGTGGACACGGGCAACCGGCTCATCCGCCGGGTGGCGATGGATGCCAGCTTCACCACCGCCACCGTGGCGGGTGCCGTCACGGGGGGCTTCTCCGACGGCGCGGGCGGGGCGGCGCTGTTCCTGCCCATGCTGGGCGCGGCATATGTCGACGGGAGGCTGCTGCTGACGGACACCGGAAATGAGCGCATTCGCGCGCTCGTCGGCGGACAGGTGCGCACCTACGCGGGGACGGGGGCGCATGGCGCGCGCGACGGCGCGGCGGCGGAGGCGACGTTCAGCCTGCCCACTGGAATCGCCGCGCTGTCGGGAGGAGACGTGCTCGTGGTGGACCAGGGCGCGTCGACGGTGCGCAGGCTGCTCGCGCCGTCGAGCGGCGGAGGACCGCGCCCCGTGCCGCGAATCACCGGCGGACCTTTCTCCGGGACTGCCGCGCCGCTGGACGTGTTCCTCGATGCGACGACGAGCACGACGACGGAGCCGGGGAGCTGGATTCAGCGCTTCCGGTGGGACTTCGGCGACGGCACCACGTCCGACGCGGCGTACCTGGAGCACCGGTACACGGGCGTGGGCCGCTACACCGTCACCCTCACCGCGACGGATGCCAAGGGGGTGAGCGCGTCCACCACCCAGGTCATCCGCGTGGGCGTGCCAGTGGAGGGCGCGCCCTGAGACACCGTGGAGCCGTCAGGACTTCGCGAAGGCGGGCGGGTCCGGGATGGAAATCGTTCGTGTCTGGATTTGAGAGGGATTCACTCGCGCCCTGGGCGTCGAACTGTCGACAGATGTCCCGGTGTCCCCGTGTGCGGGAAGCGTCCGATGACGAACGCGGGGCCGACTCGGGCCGACACGGCCTTGGACCTGGCACTAGGGTCCTCGGCCGTGGAGACAGGGGATGCGGGTCAAGAACAGAGACACACGGGAGGGCTCCGGAAGGTGGGGTCCTGGTTCCGTGCGGGCGCGTGGAAGAGCGCGGTGGCACGCGTCGTCTTCGTGAGCGTGGCGTGGTGGGCCCTGTGTGACGGGGACCCGAAGAGCTTCACCTTTGGACTGCCCGTCGTCCTGACGGTATCGGTGGTGAGCTTCCTCTTGAGTCCGCCCCAGGGCTACGGGTGGCGACTCACGGAGGTCATACGCTTCGCTGGTTTCTTCCTCGCGGGCTCCGTCCATGGAGGCTTCGACGTGGCACGCCGCGCGCTGGCGCCGAGCCTGCCCATCTCTCCGGTGTTCGTCCGCTATCGGATGCGCCTGCCCGAGGGCGCGCCCCAGACCGTGTTCCGAATCACCCTCAGCCTGATGCCGGGCACGTTGAACGCGGACGTGCTCGGAGAGGAGCTGGTGGTGCATTCGCTCGTGGACAAGGGCGCGGGCATCCACCACGAACTGGAGAAGCTGGAGTGGCGCGTGTCGCGACTCTTCGGACTGGGGATTCCTCCGCCGGAGCCGGAGCCCGTCCATGCATGAGCTGCGCACGGGCCTGGCCTTCTTCCTGCTCCTGAACATCCTCGCGGGCCTGGTGCGAGTCGCGCGCGGGCCCACGCTCACGGACCGCTTCATCGTCGCGCAGCTCTTCGGGACGACGGGGGTGGGCGTGCTCGTGCTGCTCGCGGCGGACGCGGGCAGGGACGCGCTGCGGGACGTGGCGCTCGTGTTCGCGCTGCTGGCGCCCGTCACGGTGGTGGCCTTCGTGCGCTTCGCGGTGGGAAGTGACGCGGACGCGAAAGGCGCAAGCTCCGGTCCGGACCAGGAGCCGAGGCCGTGAGTCCCCTGGAGCTGCTCTCCGCGGCGTTCCTCTTCGCCGGAGCCGCCTTCTGTCTGGCGGGCACGGTGGGCGTGCTGCGCTTCCCGGACGTGTACTGCCGGCTGCATGCGCTCACCAAGGTCGACAACCTGGGTCTGGGGCTGGTGGTGGTGGGGCTGGCGCTGCGGTCCTCCTCGTGGGCCACGGCGCTCAAGCTGTTGCTCGTCTGGCTCTTCGTCCTCATCTCCAGCGCCTTCACCTGTCAGCTCATCGCGCGCGCGGCGCTTCGCAGGGGGGCCGTGCCCTGGGGAGGGCGGCGGGAGCCATGATGGACGGGCTGCTGGATGGATGCCTCGCGCTGTGTCTGCCCTTGCTGGCGTACCTGGTGCTGAGGACCGAGTCGCTGTCCCAGGCGGTGGTGCTCTTCGTCGCCTTCGGCCTCTTGTCCGCGCTGGGCTGGGCACGCCTGGAGGCCCCGGACATCGCGCTGGTGGAGGCGGCCGTGGGCACGGGCCTCACCGGCGCGCTGTTGATGCACACGCTGAGCTGGACGGAGGAGACGCCGCCCGATGTCCGCGCGCGAGCCCGGCGCAGGCCCTGGGCGCTCCTGGCCATGGCCGCGTTGACGCTCCTGCTCGGGTGGGCGGTGCTCGCGCTGCCGGCCGACAGTCCGGGCCTGGGCTTGGAGGTGGATGCCCGACGGGAGGACAGCGGGGTGAAGCACCCCGTCACGGCCGTGCTGCTGAACTTCCGGGGCTACGACACGCTGCTGGAAATCGCGGTGCTGCTGGTGGCCGCGCTGGGGGCACGCGCGGTGAATCCGCGCAGCGAGCGGGCCTCTTCCGAGGCCGCGAAGGACCCGCTGACGGGCGAGCTGTTCCGGATGATGACGCCCGCGCTGCTGCTGGTGGCGGGCTACCTGGTGTGGGTGGGTGACCATGGCCCGGGCGGGGCCTTCCAGGCGGGCGCCATCCTCGCGGGAGGCGGGGTGGTGGCGATTCTCACGAGCAGGATGGGAACGCCGCGCATGTCCTCGCTTCGGGTGCGCTGGGCGCTGCTCACCGGCCCGTTGCTGTTCATCGGCGTGGCGGTGGCGCCGCTGTTCTCCGGAGGGCGGCTGCTGGAGTTTCCCGAGAAGTACGCCGGGACACTCATCTTCATCGTGGAGATGGCGCTGACGGTCACCATCGCCATGGTGCTGCTGATGTTCTTCCCGGGGACGCGTCCTCCGAGGACGGGGCGAGGGAGCGCGCGATGAATCCGTGGCTCGTCTATGCCCTGTCGGGAGTGGCGTTGTTCAGCGTGGGGCTGGTGGGCCTCTTCTCGCACCAGCACGTGGTGAAGCGCATCCTCGCCTCGAACATCACCGGCTCCGGAGTGCTGCTCGTCCTCGTCGCCCTGGCGCGGCGCGTGCCCTCGGGTCCGCCGGACCCGGTGCCCCACGCGCTGGTGCTCACGGGCATCGTCGTGTCGGTGAGCTCCACGGCGTTGGGCGTGGCCCTGGCGCGCCGCATGGCCCGGCTCCAGGCCGAGGCGACGCATTCCCCCGAGCATGAGCCCCGCTCCGACGGGGAAGGTCCATGACGAGCGTGGCGGCCTTGATGGCGTGGCCGGTCATCCTCCCCCTGCTGGGCGCGGTGCTGGCGCTGCTGGTGGGGCGCCCGGGTGTGCGACTGGTCGCGGGCGTGGCGTCGGTGGCCACGCTCATGGCCTCGTCGAGGCTCGCGTGGGAGGTGGCCCATCAGGGAGTGCTGCGCCAGTCCATTGGCGGGTGGGGCGCTCCCCTGGGCATCGAGTGGCGCGCGGACGGCCTCGCGGCGCTGATGCTGCTGACCATCGCGCTGGTGGGACCGCTCATCAGCGTCCATGCGCTGGACCACTTGGGGGACCGCGAGGACCGGGAGTTCCTCCCGCTGTGGCTGTTCGTCTGGTGCGCGCTCAACGCGCTGGTGCTGTCGGACGATGCCTTCAACCTCTACGTCACGCTGGAGTTGACGACGCTGGCGGCCGTCGCGCTCATCGCGGTGCGCCGGGATTTGCCGGGGCTCGACGCGGGCCTGCGCTACCTGCTCTTCGCGCTGCCGGGCTCGCTCTGCTACCTGCTGGGCATCGCGCTCCTGTACGGCGCCCACGCCACGCTGGATGTGGGGACGCTCGCCCAGCGCGTGCAGCCGGGCCCGGTGACGTGGGTGGCCGCGGGCCTGGTGACGGTGGGGCTGTGCCTCAAGACGCCGCTGTTCCCGCTCCATGTCTGGCTGCCGCCGACGTACACGGGCGCGCCCACGCCCGTCACGGCGCTCCTGTCGGCGCTCATCTCGAAGGGCTCCTTCTACGTGCTGCTGCGGCTGTGGCTGGAGGTCTTCGCGCCCGTCCTGGACGCGCGGGTGGGGCAGATGCTGGGCGTGCTCGGCGCGGTGGCGGTGCTGTGGGGCTCGTTCCTGGCGCTGAGCCAGACGCAGCTCAAGCGCGTCGTCGCCTATTCGAGCGTCGCGCAGATTGGCTACCTGTTCCTCGTCTTCCCCATGGCGACGAGCGGGGCCCGTGCGGGCGTCATCTACCTGGTCGTCTCCCATGCCGCCGCGAAGGCCTCCATGTTCGTGGCGGTGGGGAACATCCACCAGGCGGTGGGAATCACAGCGCTCGGCGGCGTGCAGGGACTGGCCTACCGGATGCCCTTCACGTTCCTCGCCATGGCGTTGGGCGGCATCAGCCTGATTGGCATTCCGCCCAGCGGAGGGTTCATCGCGAAGTGGCTCCTCTTGAATGAGTCCATCGGCACGCGGCAGTGGTGGTGGGGGTTGGTGCTGCTGGCCGGCAGTTTGATGGCGGCGGCGTATGTCTTCCGCATCCTCCGGGGCTCGTTCCTGCCGCTGCCGCCCGGGGTGACGGTGCGCTCGATTCCCCTGAGCAACGAGCTGGCGCCGCTCGCGCTGGCGCTCATCGCGTTGGTGCTGGGGCTGGTGCCCTGGTTCCCGTTGGAGCTGCTGGCCATCGGGGCGTCGCGATGACGAACACCTGGTTGCCGCTGTCCGTGCTGCTCAGCTCGCTCTTGCCGGGGCTCATCATCTTCCTGCTCGCCGAGGAGCAGCGGCGCACGCGCACGTTGCTCAACCTGCTCGCGGCCGTCACCAAGCTGGTGCTCACGGGCGTCATGGCGTGGGGCGTGTTCCAGGGGCGTCAGTACGAGACGCGGCTGCCCTTCTTGCCCAAGGCGGACCTGGTGCTGAGGGCGGACTCCTTCAGCCTGCTCTTCATCACCCTGTCCGCCGTGCTGTGGTTCGTGACGACCATCTACGCGGTGGGCTACCTGGAGGGCACGGACCATCGCAGTCGCTTCTTCGGCTTCTTCTCGCTGTGTGTCGCGTCGACGATGGGCATCGCCCTCGCCGGCAACCTGCTCACCTTCTTCCTCTTCTACGAGATGCTCACGCTGTCCACGTACCCGCTGGTCATCCACCGGGGGACGCCGGAGGCGCTGCGCGCGGGCAACGTCTACCTGCGCTACACGCTGAGCGGGGCCACGCTGCTGCTGGCGGGGGTGGTCCTGCTCTACTCGCTGGCGGGCGCGGTGGAGTTCACCGAGCGAGGCGCGCTGGGCGCCGTGGCGGCGCACCGCACCGAGCTGATTGCCGCCTTCGTGCTGTTGATGGGAGGGCTCGGGGTGAAGACGGCGCTGGTGCCGCTGCATGGCTGGCTGCCGGTGGCGATGGTGGCGCCCGCTCCCGTCAGCGCGCTCTTGCATGCCGTCGCGGTGGTGAAGGCGGGCGCCTTCGGCATCACCCGCGTCATCTACGACGTGTACGGCGTCTATCTGGTGCATGACCTGGGGGTGATGCAGCCCCTGGCCATCGTCGCCGCCGTCACCATCCTCTTTGGCTCGGTGCGCGCGCTCCAGCAGGGCGACTTGAAGAAGCGGCTGGCCTACTCCACGGTGAGCCAGGTCGCGTACATCGTGCTGGGCGTCTCCATCTTCGGGACGGCGTCCACCATCGGTGGGCTGGTGCACCTGGTGCATCAGGGGGTGATGAAAATCACCCTGTTCTTCTGCGCGGGGAACTACGCGGAAGAGCTGCACGTGCACCGCGTGAGTGAGCTGCGGGGCGTGGGGCGCCGGATGCCCCTGACGACGGCGGCCTTCACCGTGGGCGCGCTGGGGATGATTGGCATTCCCCCCGTCGCCGGCTTCATCTCCAAGTGGTACCTGGGCATCGGCGCGCTGGAGGCGCACCAGCCCTGGCTGGTGGTGGTGCTGCTGACGAGCAGCCTGCTCAACGCGGGCTACTTCCTGCCCATCGTCTATTCCGCGTGGTTCCAGGCCCCGCGCGAGGCGTGGAAGCCGAGCCCCGGGCGGTGGGAGATTGGCCTGTTGTTGCTGTTGCCCACGGTGGCCACGGCCGTGCTGTCGCTCGCCGCGGGGCTCTTCGCCGGGGCGGAGCTGAGCCCGCTGGGCTGGACGCGGCTCCTCACCGAGCGGGAGTTCCGTCCATGAGGGCCGACGAATGGGCCTCGCTCGCGGTCATCGGGACGCTGCTCGTGCCGTGTGTCCTGACGGGGATGGTGATGCTGCCCCTCACCCGGCGCGTGGGCATGGCGCTGGCGCCGTGGGCCGCGCTTCCGGCGCTCGGGTTGGGTCTGGGCACGGGGGCGACCGTCCACTGGAAGTCGGTGCTCCTGGGGATGCAGTTGTATGCGCCGGACGAGGTGACGCGGACGTACCTGCTCTTCACCGGGATTCTGTGGCTCTTCTCCGGCCTGTTCGCGCGAGGGTATCTGCGCGAGGACGCGCACCTCGCCTCGTTCTGGGGATTCTTCCTGGCGACGCTGACGGGGAACGTGGGCGCGGTGCTCGCGCGGGACGTGGCGAGCTTCTATCTGTTCTTCGCGATGATGACGTTCTGCGCTTACGGGCTCGTCGTCCATGAGCGCACCGAAGCGGCGGCTCGGGCGGGCCGCGTCTACATCGTCATGGCCTTGTTGGGGGAGGTGCTGCTGCTGGCGGCGTTCTTCCTCCTGGTGGGGACGCGCGTCAACCTGTCGTTCGACGACGTGCCGCGCGTGGTGGCGGAGTCGTCCCATCGCGACGTCATCTGCGTGCTCATCCTCGTCGGCTTCGGCGTCAAGGTGGGCGCCATCCTCCTGCACATGTGGCTGCCGCTGGCGCACCCTGTCGCGCCCGCACCGGGAAGCGCCGTGCTCAGTGGCACCATCATCAAGGTGGGTGTGCTGGGCTGGTTGCGCTTCCTGCCGCTGGGGCACGCGAGCCTGCCCACGCTGGGCACCGTGTGCGTGGCGGCGGGGCTCACGGCCGCGTTCTATGGCGTCGCGGTGGGGCTCACGCAGCGGGAGGCGAAGACGGTGCTGGCCTACTCCAGCATCAGCCAGATGGGCTTCCTCACGCTCGCGGTGGGGCTGGCCCTGGGCGCCCCGGAGGCGGCTCCCGTGCTCATCGGCGCGGTGCTCGTCTATGCGGTGCACCACGCGCTGGCGAAGGGGTTGTTGTTCCTGGGCACGGGCCTCCTGCCCGCGACGGGACGACGGGGCTGGCGGGGCGTGCTGGTGCTGGTGGGGCTGACGTGGTGCGCGCTGGAAATCGCGGGCGCGCCGCTGACGAGCGGGGCGCTGGCGAAGCTCTCATTGAAGTCGGCGGAAGCCGCCGCGCACGCCTCGGAGGCGCTGCCGACGCTGCTGTCCCTGGCGGCGGTGGGTAGCACGCTCATCATGGCGCGCTTCCTGGAGTGCACCGTGCCCAAGGCTCCCGAGCAGGGGAAGGCCGGCGCGGGAGGGATGCTGCTTTCGTGGGGGCTGCTGCTCGCCGTGGACACGGTGCTGCTCTTCTGGCCACCGGTGGGACGTGACGAGCTGCCGCACCTGCTCGCGCCGAAATACATGGTCTCGGCGGCGTGGCCCGTCCTCGTCGGTGGACTGGTGGCGGCGGTCGTGTGGCGCTCGCGGCGGTGGCGCACGTGGCGCGTGCCGGTGCTTCCAGCAGGAGACGTGCTCTGGCCGCTGATGCGGGTGCTGTGGCCGGGCTGGCGCCTGCTGACGACAGGGGCGGACCGTGAAGAGGAAGAGCAGGCGAAGACGGCCGCGCGGCTTCAGGGCGGGTTCGCGAGGTTCCGGAAAGCCTCGCTCGACGAGGTCGAGAACGCCGAGGCGAGGCTGAGCCGGCTGAGCCACGTGGGCCTCGCGCTGCTGTTGTTCCTGGGAGTCTTCATCCTGTTGTTGGTCCGGTAGGGGGAGGCGTTACGCGCTCCTGCGCTCCATGCGCGGCTCGGCGATGGACAGGACGGGGCGCAGCCGGGCGGCCTCGGCGAGGTGCCAGTCGCGGCGGGACTCGTCCAGGTCCGCGAGCTGGGTGTGCGCGTCGGCGGCCTCCCACGGCATGCCCTGGAGCTTCGCGGTGCGCAGGGCGGCCTCGAAGCCGCGCCGCGCCGACCCGGGCCTTCCCTCGGCCAGGGCCAGTCTGGCTCGGAAGAGGTGTGCGGCTGGCAGGCCGAGCGCGCAGCTCCGGGCACCTTTCTCCAGCGCGCGGCGGAGTCGATGGGCGTGCTGCCTCAAGTGCTCCGCGTCCTTGTCGCCGCGAGCCCGCGCCTCGCGCCAGAGCTCCAGGAAGGTCTCCGCCAGTCCGGTGTAGGAATACACCGTCGCGATGCTCAGCGCGCTGTTCAGGATGGCTGACATCTGCTGCTCCGCCAGCACCCGCGCGCGCGTGGCATCTCCAGCGCGCAGCAAGGCCAGGGCGATGAGGCCGGTGATGGAGGGGTCGTCGTGGTACGTCTCCGGGTCCAGGGACCTCGCCTGGAGTCCCTCCAGCGCCGCCTCGTGGTACCCCGCGAGCATCAGGAGGATGGCCCTGTCCTCTCGGACCCATTTGAGCGTCTGGGGGTCCTCCCGCCTGCGGCCCGACGCCTCCAGTTCCAGTGAGCGCTCCATGGCCTCGCCGGGTCGTCCCTGGAGCAGGTACACGTGGAACAGCAGGAGGGTGGCCTCGTCCGCCAGCCGTTGATTCCCCAGCCGCGTGAAGCCCGCGATGCTCTCCGTGAGCGACTCCTCGCACTCGGGGAAGCGCGCCGCGTTCAGCAGGTACATGGACAGCGACAGCCGCGAGAAGGCGGCGGCCTGCCGGTTGTTCGCCTGATTCGCGAGCCTCAGGCTGGCGCGTCCGTAGGCGGCGGCCGCCCGGTGGAGGGGAATCGAACCCAGCACCACCGTCAGCGAGGCGTAGGCGCGCGCACGCAGGCTCGCGGAGCCAGACTTGTCGGCGAAGCGGGCCATCTGGAAGGAGTAGTAGCCAACGCCGCGCCAATCCGCGGCATGGACGGCGAGCAGCGAGAGGTCCGCGCAGGTCTCCGTCAGGTCCACCATCTCCTCGAAGCGCGTTCCGATGCGCATCACCCGTCGCAGGCCCGGCACCCAGCTCAGCAGTTGCCGCAGGGCCGCCATCGCCGTTTCCAGGCCGCGCGCGGCGGGACGCGTGGGCACCGGGTGTCCCATCAGCGTCATGGCCGCGAGGAGGTGTCGCCGGGCCTCCTCCTGGCGGCCCAGCCACCTCAAGGCCCGTCCCAGCTTTCGCTCCCAGCGCGCGCGCCGCGAGGAAGGCACGCGCTCGGCGCCCGCCTCATCCAGCTCCAGCGCCCGGGTGAAGAAGGCCACCGCCTCGCTGGGCGCATGCGTGCTCATCGCCTGCTCTCCGGACCGCTCCAGCGCGTCCAGGGCCTTGGTGGGCACTCCCGCGCGCAGCCAGTGGTACGCCAGTCGCGGGTGGTGGGGCGTCAACTCCGTCGCGTGACGCTGCTCGTACCAGCGGGCGACCGCCTCATGGAGCTGCCGCCGCTGGGAGAGCAGGAGCAGGTTGTAGGCCACCTCCTGGGTGATGACGTGCTTGAAGAGGTAGCTCAGCTCCGGGGTGTTCTCCAGCGGCAGTGCCAGGTCCTTCTCCCGCAGGCTGAGCAGATGCGAGCCCAACTGGGGACGCTCGTCCGGCAGGGGATGGACGTCGCGCAGCAGCGCGCCGCTGAACGTGCGACCGATGACGCTCGCGGCCTTCAGCGTGAGCTGCTGCACGGGCGTCAGCCGGTCGATGCGGGTGGTGATGAGTCCCTCCAGCGTGGAAGGCAGTCCCATTGACTCCAGGTCTCCGGCCTCCGGGGTGAGGTGGCACACGCCGCGCTCGACGAAGAGCAGCCCATGGTCCCTCAGGGCATGGGCCAGCTCCTCGCTGTAGAACGGATGTCCCTCCGCCTTGCGCTGGATGAAGTCGGCCACCGCGGGCTGGAGCCGGGTCACCCCGAGCCGGGCGCAGACCAGGGCTTCGACCTCCTCTCCCGACAAGGGGCCCAGTCGAAGGCCCTGCGTCGTCCCTTGCCTGCGCAGCGCCTCGAGCGCGGGCGGCTCCACCGGCATCGGGCGCAGGCCCACCACGAGCAACCAGTCGGGGAGGTCCCGGCAGAGGCGCCGCAAGAGCTCCCATGACGCGGAGTCCAGCCAGTGGCCGTCCTCCATCAGCAGCACGCAGGGCCCGGCCTCTCCGAGCAGCATCAGCATGAGGGCCTGGGTGGTGTCCGCGCGCGCCTCGTCGCGGAGCTGCTCCGTGCGGTCCGTCTCCGGCAGCTCCAGCAGGAGGACGGGGTTGAGGAGCGGAGCCAGGGCGGCATTGCCGGGCAGGCGGGCCCTCACCGCCGTGCGTCGCGCTTCGAGCGAGGCGCCCGCGGGCAGTCCGAGCAACGCGGAGAAGAGGGTGCGCCAGGCGAAGTAGACGGTGTTGCTCTCCGCCGCGTCCGCGCTCCCCGACAACACGCGCAGCCCGCGCGCCTTCGCTCCCTCCACCGCGTAGGTGAGCAGGCGCGACTTGCCCTGGCCGGCCTCGCCTTCGAGGAGCAGGGCCCCGCCCGTGCCTCGGGTGGGGCTCTCCAGGAAGGAGTCGAGGGTGGCTCGCTCCCGCAGCCGTCCCACCACGGGATGGACCCCGCGGTGGCCGCGCGTTTCGTCCAGGCTCCCCGGCCGGAACCGACGCACGGGCTCCGCCACTCCCTTCACCTTCACGGGAGGCAGCCGCTCCGTCCACAGCCGCTCGCCCACGGCCTGGGCGGTGGGCTCGTCGAGGAGGATGTCGTCGCGAGCCTCCTGCATCAGCCGCGCGGCCAGGTTCACCGTCCTGCCCATCAGCGCGTATTCGTAGCGGACCACACCGCCTCGCAGGCCACAGCACACCCGTCCCGTCGCGATGCCGACGGACGCCTTCAGCCCCTGCGCCTGGAGCGAGCCCCGCGCCTGGATGGCCGCCTTCACCGCGCGCGCCGCGTCGTCCTCGTGCGCGCACGTGGGCAGCCCGAAGCCCGCGACGAGGACCAGGCCCTTGTCGTCCACCAGGAGCTGATTGACGCTGCCTCCTTGTGAGTAGACGGCCTCCTGGAGCGCGCGCACCGCGTCCGACAGGCGGGGCAGCAGCGCCTCCGAGGCCCCCTCCGGAAGTCCGTCCAGACGGAGGAAGAGGACTGTCACCCGGCGCGGCTCGGCGAGCCACTTCCGGTCATGGACCTCCAGCGCCGCCAGCAGCCCCCGCGACACGAAGGGCCGCAGCGCCGCCACCGAGTCCTCGCCGAGCGCGGCCGGGGGCAGGGGCCAGGGTTCGGGGGCTCGCAGCGACAGGATGCGGGCGATGCCCGAGTGTGAGACGTCCCCCTGCGCCTCCTCGCCCAGCAACTGCCAGAGCGGCGCCGACACGCGCACCTCCCCCGGCGAAGTGACGTGCTCCACCTCCCGGAGCTGCGTGAAGGGCGCCCCGCGCACCAGGGCCTGCCAGCGCCCCTGGATGCCGCCGGCCATGACGGCCTGCACCTCGCCAGCGCCCAGCGCCACCCGGAGGGCCAGCGCGTGTTCCCGGAAGAAGGGCGTGCGCATGGCCTGCTGTAGCGCCAGGCCACACGCCACCGCGCGACGTGCCGCCTGGGTGAGCGAGGTCTCCGCTTCCCTCAGTGGCCACAGCGCGAGCAGCGCGTCCCCCGGGAAGTGGAGGATGTCCCCGCCATGCGCGGTGACGACCTCCACCAGGGGCGTGAAGAGCCGCTCCAGCAGCCGTGACAGCTCCTCCGCGCCCGCGGAGCCCTGCTGGACCAGCCGCTCCGTCAGGGGGGTAAAGCCAGACACATCCGCGAGCAGCACCACCGAGGCGAAGCACTCCGACTCGGGGGCCTCGGGACGGCGCGCTCCGCGACGTGCCAGCAGGGCCGGCACGCAAGGCAAGAGCTGCTGGGCGGTATCCATTCAACCTCGCGCTGAATCCAGACGTCCACACTACAGGGGCCGCGCGAGGTTTCGAAAAGAATGCCTGCTCACCCGGTGGGCGGATGAGCAGGAGTTGGGGACCTCAGGCGCGCTCCACCCTCAGGCGCGCGGGCAGGCCATTGAGCTGGACCTCTTCCTCCTGCCCCGTGAGGCCCTCCGGACCCACGTGGATGGAGGTGGCCAGCGTCTCCCGGGCAATCAGCTCCCGGCCCTCTTCCGTGACGCGCTTCACCCGCGCGTCACCATCCACCCAGAGGCGGATGCGGTCCGTGTAGCCCAGCTCCATGTCCTTGCGAGCACCCTGCACCCGCGCCAGCAGCTCGCGCACGAGGCCCTCGTCGACGAGCGCCTCCGTCAGCTCGGTGTGCAGAACCACCACACCGGCGCCCGTGCCCGCCGCCGCGAAGCCCGGGTTGGCCTCCACCAGCGTCTCCAAATCATCTCCGGAGAACACCAGCGTCTCGCCCGCGAGCTGGAGGGCCACCTGGCCCGTCTGGAGCAGCTCCCGGTGCAGCGCGCGGCCGTCACCGGTGTCGAACGCCTTGCGCACCGGCGCCAGCTTGGGGCCGAGCCGGCCTCCCACCGCGCGCAGGTTGGGGCGCACGCGGAAGCGCACCACGTCCGCGTCCGGGCTGCCCGGCTCCACGAAGCGCACCTCGTGGACGTTCAGCTCCTCGGCGAGCAGGTCCTTGTAGACGGCCAGCCGGTCCGTCATCTCCTTGCGTGCGAGGATGATGTCCGCGCGGGCCAGGGGCTGGCGCACCTTGAGCTTGTTGTCCGTGCGCACCTTGAGTCCGGGGGACACCAGCTCGCGCAGGGCGGCCATGTCCACCGCCAGCTCCTCGTCGATGAGGCTCGCGTCCGCGCGCGGGAAGGAGGCCAGGTGCACGCTCTCCGGCTGCGTCTGGGGCCAGGCCTTGCGCACCAGGTTGCCCCACATCTCGTCGGAGAAGAACGGGACGAAGGGCGCGGCCAGGGCGGTGATGGTGGTGAGCGCCTCGTAGAGGGTGAAGTACGCGTCGCGCTTGTCCTGCTCGAAGCCGGGCTTCCAGAAGCGCTCACGGCTGCGGCGCAGGTACCAGTTGGACAGCGCGTCCACCAGCGCGACCATGCGCTGGGCCGCGTCGTACACCTGATAGGTGTCCAGCGCCTTCTCCACGTGGCGCAGCGCGAGCTGCACCTCGGACAGAATCCAGCGGTCCAGCATCGGCCGGGCCTTCACCTCGCGCCAGCCCTGGCTCTTGCGCACGGCCTCCCAGGGGGCCTCGCTCGCGTCCGGGTTGCCCTGCGCGGGATTGAAGCCGTCGATGTTCGCGTAGATGGTGAAGAACGAGTAGACGTTGCGCAGCTTGACCTGGAAGTCCTTCTGCAACAGCCGCACGTTCGCCAGCGAGTGGCGCGTGTTGGACCAGGTGGGGCTCGCCGCGTAGAAGAACCAGCGGAACGCATCCGCGCCGGGAGCCTTGGCGGCGGGGTCCTTCACCGTCACGCGCTCGGACGGCGCCAGCCGAGGCACCTCCACCGGCATGACGCCCGCGCCCTTCGCGGACGGCGCCACGCCGAGCGTCTGGAGCTCCGCGGGCGAAAGCAACACCACGCGGCGCTTGAGCTTCTTGTGCGCCTTCACCGTCGCGGTGACAAAGACCTCCGGCCGGTCCGGACGGAACAACTGCACCCTGGCGCCTTCCTGCAGGTCCAGGCCCTCCAAATCCTCACGCGCGATGAGCGCCACGCCCGCCTCGGCCGGCGCGCCCGCCTCCGTGGCGGACAGCACGGCGAAGTCCATGCGCACTTCGTCGAGGATGATTTCGGGCGGCGTGTAGTTGCCCTTGGACTTGGACTCCTTGCGGCCCTCCTTGTCGGAGACGTGGCCCAGCACGATGCAGCTCTTGTACGGGTGCGGCCACTCGCGCTGGGGCGTCAATCCCAGACGGGCCTGCGTCTCCTCGTCGAAGACGAGCGTGCTCACCATGAGCAGCGAGTAGAACCAGCCACGCGTCTGGTCGATGGCCTCGGAGATGAAGTCCGCGGGGAAGGCGCGGTTGAACTTCTCGTGCGAGCCGGGGGCGTGTGGGAAGCCCCACTGCGCGAAGGGCATGCAGCCGGAGTCGAACCACACGTCGACGACTTCGGGCACGCGGTTGAAGCGTCCCGGGGAGCCCGGCTTCTCGTACGTCACCTTGTCAATCCACGGCTTGTGGACGATGAGGTGCTTCGCGTTGGATTCGTGGGGCTTGCCCTTGAGGAACGCCGCGAGCTCGGCCTCCACGGCCGCCAGGTTGCTGCCGGGCTTGTCACGCAGGGCCTGGAGTGAAGGCACGGCCTCCACCTCGCCCGTCTCCGAGTGAATCCACAGTGGCAGCGCGGTGCCCCAGTAGCGCTCGCGCGACAGGGCCCAGTCCACGTTGTTGGCCAGGAAGTCGCCGAAGCGGCCTTCCTTGATGTGCTCGGGCACCCAGTTGACGGCCCGGTTGTTTTCGATGGCGCGGTCCTTCACCGCGGTGGTGCGGATGTACCAGGCGGGGCGCGCGTACTGGATGAGCGGGTCGTCATCCGCGCGCCAGCAGAAGGGGTACTCGTGCTTGTACTGCTCGGTGACGAGCAGGAGCCCGCGCTCCTTGAGGTTGCGCTGGATGTCCTTGTCCGCGTCCTTCACGAAGCGGCCGGCGACGAGCGGGACTTCCTCGGAGAAGGTGCCGTCCGGCTTGACGGCGCAGAACAGCTCCATCGCCTCCGGCTGGACGAAGCGCGTGCGGTCCTTGCGGTAGGCGTCGTAGTCGTCCTCGCCGAAAGCGGGGGCGATGTGGACGATGCCGGTGCCCGTGTTGAGCGTGACGAAGTCCGCGCTCAGCACGCGCCAGGCGCGGGTGTCGTCGCCGCCGTCGCGCAGCTTCAGCCGCGTGTCGCCTTCGCGGGCGAAGTACGTGTCGAAGGGCGGCAGGTAGCGCTGGCCCACCAGGGCGCTGCCCTTCTGGGTGGAGAGGACGGGCAGGTCCTTCTTGAGCTTCTTGGCCAGCTCCTCGTGCAGCGCGGCGGCGATGATGAGCTTGCGGTCACCGGCGTCCACGGTGACGTAGTCCACGCCGGGGTTGACGGCCGCGTACATATTGGACGGCAGCGTCCACGGGGTGGTCGTCCACACGAGCAGCGAGGTGTCGGGCGCATCGCGCAGGGGGAAGGTGACGTAGACGCTCGGGTCGTCCACCGTCTTGTAGCCCAGGCCCACTTCGGCGGAGCTGAGCGCGGTGCCGCCCTGGGGCCACCACCACACGACCTTGTGGCCCTGGTAGAGCAGGCCCTTCTTGTGCAGTTCGGCGAGCGCCCACCACACGCTCTCAACGAAGCCGCGGTGGTAGGTGACGTAGGCCTCGTTGAGGTCCACCCAGAAGCCGATGCGCTCGGTGAGGCGCTCCCACTCACCGGTGTAGCGAAAGACGGATTCGATGCAGCGCTCGGTGAAGGGCTCGACGCCGTAGCGTTCGATTTCCGCCTTGCCGTGGATGCGCAGCTCCTTCTCCACCTCCACCTCCACGGGCAGGCCGTGGGTGTCCCAGCCGGCCTTGCGGGGGACGTAGTGGCCGCGCATGGTCTGGTAGCGGGGGAACAGGTCCTTGATGACGCGGGTGAGGACGTGTCCGTTGTGGGGCAGGCCGTTGGCGGTGGGCGGGCCCTCGTAGAAGACGAAGCTCTTGGCGCCTTCGCGTGCCTGGAGCGAGCGCTCGAAGATGCGGCGGTCCTTCCAGAAGGCGAGGATGCGGCGCTCCTCGGCCGGGAAGTCCATCTCCGCGGGCACGGTGTCGAACAGGGGGGCGGGCGCTGACTCAGGCATGGTGCGGTGCTTGATAGCACCGCGAGCCTGGGAGGGAAGAGCCCCGAAGGGGCGGGTGCTCACTCTCAGGGGAAGCAGGGCCCCAGGGCGCCCTTCGAGGTCCACCGGGCGGGGAGCCTGGCTGTCAGGACGCGTCCCACCTCACGGCCTCTCTTGACGGGTCTTTCCCTCCCAGTGATTCAGAAATGTCGTTCGTGGAAGTCCAGGGACTTCGCACTCGGCGGCTCAGCGTGCGGCGGAACGCGGAGCGCGGACGAAGAGTCGCCGTGCGGTGCGCAGCAGCAGGTCCTTGTAGCGCGGCTGCGCATATCCACGCTCCAGGGTCAGGTGCTCCCAGTTCCGCACCGACAGCAGCGTCCAGAGCAAATCAGTGGCCTCGTCCGGTGTGTAGTCGGGTGAAAGGGTGCCATCGGCGCGGAGCGCCTCGATGGCGGCGGCGCAGCCTTCGCGCATGTCCTCCATCCGTTTGCGCCAGGCCTCGGCGGCCTCTTCGTCGGTGTCGCTCATGGCCATCAGCGCCTTGGCCACGCCTCGTATCTCCGGGATGTAGTCCGCCCAGGCTCCGACATAGGCGTCCAGGCGCTCGACACCGCTGCGGGCCGTGCGACTGGGGACAAGGCGTGCGCGCACGTCCTTCAACTCGTCCAGATAGAGCGTGGTGGCAATCAACAGGGCCGCCCGCGTGCCGAAGTGCAGATAGACGGCCTGCCGGCTGAGCCCGGCCCTCCGCGCGATGTCGCTCATCCGCACCGTCTGACCCCGGCCGGTCTCCAGCAGGTGCAGCGCCGCCGCGAGGATGCGGGTTCGCGTCTCGGGTGATTCACTTGACATTATGTAAAGTCGCGAATAATCAATGCCGAGTCAATTGACACGGTGTCAAGCGAGGACGGCAATGCAAAGCAGATGGACGAAGACGGTGCTCCTGGTCGCGGGCGTCATCGGCAGCCTGATTGGCGCGCCCCTGCTGTTCATCCCCAAGGTCTTCCATGGCTGGAGCGGCATCGACCTCGGCGGCCAGGTCAGCCTGTTGAGCGAGGTGCGCGCGCCGGGCGGGGCATTGCTGGCCTGCGGACTGGTCATCATGGCCGGCGCGGTCTGGACTCGACTGACCTTCACCTCGCTGGTGGTGTCGACGACGCTCTACCTGTCCTATGGCGTGTCGCGAATCCTGAGCCTGGCCCTGGACGGCGAGCCCGCGCCCGAGCTGGTCGCGGCGATGGTCGCCGAACTGGTGATCGGCGCCATCTGCGCGGCGCTGCTGCTCTCGGCTCCGTCGACGGCCTCGTCCGAGCCGAGAGACGGGCGCTTCAGGCGAAGCGCTGGTCGAGCTTCGTGAGCTGGCTCGTGAAGCCTTCCGTCTGCATCTTCGTGAACTCCTCGCTGTGCATCGCGTCCGTGGTGACGACCATCCGGACGCGGTCGCCGTTCGGGAAGAAGCCCACGGCAATCCTGCTCTCGTAGGTCGCGACTCCCGGAATGAAGTCGATGACGTTCGTGATGACGAGCCGCGAGTGGGGCACCACCTCGGTGAAGCTGGAGCGGGTCGCGTGCGAAGTCGGCTGGCCCGCCGCCTTCATCGCCGCAATCATCTCCGGCGAGTCGGCGATCATCTCGTACCGAAGCGTCCCTCCAGCACGAGCGTCGAGCTCCTGGACCTCGGCGCGGAAGCCCTGCGGCCCCCACCACGACTCAAAGCCCTCCTTCGTGGTCCAGAGCTCCCAGAGGTCCTGGATGCTCGCCCGGTACGTGCGCTCGATGACGACCTTCGCGTGACCGCGTGACGTGTTCTCGTGGCTCATTCCCGCGTACCTCTTTCCTTGACTCGACGAGTCTGTTGTTTCTTCTTCTCCAGCGCGGCTTCGAAGCGTTCGAGTCGCGCCTCCCACAATTGCCGGTACTGGGTCAGCCACCCGTCGAGCTCGCGGAAGGGCTCTGGCCGCAAGGCGTAGAGGCGACGCTGCCCATCCGGTCGCATCGAGACGAAGCCCGACTCGGAGAGGATGCGCAGATGCCGCGAGACACCGGACTGGTGGATTCCGGCCTTCTCGACGACATCACTGACCTGCTGCTCGCCCTCGCGAAGGGTCTGGATGATGAGCCGGCGCGTCGGGTCGGCGAGCACCTGGAAGACGTCGGTCTGCATGTTCGTGCATATACACATCAGTGCATATATTCGTCAAGGTCATGAGGCGTGCGCCCGGTCCGGTGGGCGGGGCCTCGCCTCGATGCTCTTGGAGGGGACGGGCTCTCCCGGCGTCACGTCGTGGGAGTGAGCACTCCTTCCTCGTGCCATGACAGACCACGCACCAGAGCAGCGCGTGACGGAGGAGGTCAGCGCTCCAGTCCCCGGCTTCTTGCGCCGCAAGCTCCAGGACCACGAGAAGCGGATGCAGCGCTGGGAGTCTCCGCGACACATCCTCGACGGCCCCGCTCCCGGGCCGGGGGACATCCTGCTCAACGGCAATGACTACCTCTGCCTGGCAAGGCACCCCAGTCTCGCGCAGGCCGCCGTGGACGCCGTCGGGCGGGAAGGTCTGGGAGTGATGATGTCGAGCGTGTTCCAGCGGGGCGCGCATTCTCGACACACGTTGGAGCGGCGGCTCGCCGCGCTGCTTCGCGCGGAGTCAGGCATCCTGTGTCAGTCCGGTTACTGTGCGAACGTGGGCCTGCTGGAGTGTCTGGCGGACGAGCAGGTGCCTGTCTACATCGACCGGATGGCGCACATGTCTCTCTGGAGGGGAATCCAGAGCGCGGGGGCCACCGCCATTCCCTTCCGTCACAACGACGTCGACGACCTGCGAAGGCGCCTGGCTCGCACCGGCCCTGGTGTCGTCGCGGTGGACTCGGTCTACAGCACGAACGGTTCTGTCTGCCCGCTCGCGGACGTGGCGGAGCTCTCCTCGCGGTGCGGGTGCGTGCTGCTGGTGGACGAGTCCCACTCGCTGGGCACGCACGGGCCCCGCGGCGCGGGGATGGTGGTGGGGCAGGGGCTGCTGGAGCACGTCCACTTCCGGACCGCGAGCCTGTCCAAGGCCTTCGTCGGACGGGCCGGCTTCGTCGCCTGCATGCGCGGCTTCGAGCGCTACTTCGAGATGAAGTCAGGCCCGGCCATCTTCAGCTCCGCCGTGCTGCCCCACGACATCGCGGCGCTGTTGGCGGCGCTGGACCTCATCCGCGACGCGGACGCACGTCGTCAACGGCTGCATGTGAATGCCGCGTATCTCCGAGGGCACCTGGAGGCGCTGGGCTATGACCTGGATGGCGGCGCGGCCCAGATTCTCGCGCTGCAATCCGGTCTGGAGGCTCAAACCCTGCGCCTCAAGGACGCGCTGGAGGCGCGAGGCATCTTCGGCTCCGTGTTCTGCGACCCCGCGACGCCGGTGAAGCACTCGCTCGTGCGCCTCTCCGTCCACAGCGAGCTGTCGCGGGACGACCTGGACCACGTCGTCGACGCCTGCCGGGAAATCCGTGACGAGGTGGGCCTGTCGAGCTGGGCCTCCACTCGTCGCCACGAGGCACGGCACCCAGCGGCTGAGAACGCCTCGCCGATGTTCAGATAGACGCGTGGCTCCGAGCCGTGGAACCGCTCTTCCGCGAGCGCCGTCGAGTCCGCCTGCGCTACTGTCGCGGCCAGGGTTGGTCATGGACTCAATCTCCGGCGTCACCTCCGGGGCCCGGAGTCCCACTGCTTCAAGGGTTGGGCGCGAATGGGAACCAAGGAGCAGGACGCCCGGGAGCGCATCCTCCGAGCGACCATCATCTGCCTCGAACGGGATGGCCTGGACGCCACGGGCATCCGGGAGATTGCCCGCGAGGCGCAGGTGAACAGCGCGGCCATCAGCTACTACTTCCGCAGCAAGGAGAGGCTGATTGCCCAGGCGCTCGAGGCCACGCTGGAGCAGGCCTTCGGGCACGTGCTCGCTGACTTCGACCGGCTGCGCGCCGAGGGCCTGGGCATCCGCGAGGCGTTCGAGACGCTGCTGGAGGACGTCATCGGCAACGTGGGGCGTTACCCGCGCATCGCGCATGCGCACCTGAATGACGCGCTCGTGCACCAGCGCTACGACGGCGCGGCCATCCGGGAGCTCAACGCGTTCCTGGAGGCGCTGTCGGGCAAGCTCGCGCCGGATACAAAGCACCTGACGGAGGACCGACGCCGGCTGGCCCTCGCGCAAATCTGGTCCTCCGTGTCGCTGCTGTCGATGATGCCGCGCGTGTTCGACCAGCTCATCCTCCTGGACTTCAGGACGCTGGAGACGCGACGCGCGTGGGTGAAGCAGTCCTCGCGCCTGCTCTTCGCCGCCTGAGCCAGGACCGCGCCCGAGGTCGCGGAGCGTCGACTCCAAGTGCGGTGGATGACTCCTCATCCATCTGGAGGCGTCCGACTGGAAGTCCTGAGGACTGTTCATCCGTGGGCTGTCCTGCGCCGAGTGGGAAGGGATGTTCCGGCCGGCCCGACAGTTCCCGAAAGTAGCGATGTCCCTCGTCACGACTCGCGGGCTCGATTGAGCGGTGCTCCCCGGGGGGAGTGTCTGTCATTCGTGACTCGCGGGAGGACCGCATGCGTCTTGTGTCGAAGTGGCTAGCCTGTCTCGTGCTGTGTAGCAGCGCGCTGGCATGGGCACTCCAGCCCTCACAGCCTGGCTCGTTGGCGAGCCAGGCGTTCTTCAAGCCCGAGCTGTACCTGCCTGTCTCCAATGTCTCGCTGGAGGAGGCGCGCTCGAAGCTGAAGGGCGCGGGGCCGGGCGTCTGGGAGGACTTCTTCGCGCGCAACGGGCGGGACTTCCACGTGTACCTGGACCCGCTCACGGGTTCGCCCACCGCCATCCAGGGCGCCATTCCGCTCATCCCTGGGACGGGCGTGGGCAACACGGTGAGCCTGTCCACGCTGCGGGAGCAGCTCGGCCGCTCCACGGAGGAGGTGGACGCCGCCGTCGTCGCGGACGTCCTCTTCAAGTTCCTCCAGGACAACCAGGCCGCGCTGGGCGTGGACCTGCCGCAGTTGGGTGAGCCCCTCGTCACGCGAGTGTCTGACGTGCTCTGGCACGTGCGGGTGCCTCAGGAGGTGGACGGCATCCCCGTTCGGCATGGCCAGCTCGTGGCGACCATCAACCACGGCAACCTCGTGCTGCTGGGCACGGAGGCGTGGAGCAACGTCACCGCGTCCGCGCGGCCCACGCTGAGCCCCGAGCAGGCGCTGACGGCGGGTGGAGAGCGCTTCGGCCTCCTGGAGACGCCGGGCGCGTTGTGGCAGGCGCCCACGCTGGAGTTCGCCCCGATGGCGCGCGCGGACGCCGGCTTCGGCGAGGGCTACCGTCACCAGCTCGTGTGGACGTATGGCTTCCAGAACCCCGGGGAAGGGGAGCGCTGGAGGGTGACGGTGGACGCGCACTCCGGCGAGGTGCTTGCCCTGGAGGATGACAACCACTACCTGGACGCCACCATCAAGGGCGGCATCTACCCGCTGAGCAACACGGAGATCTGCCCGTCCAACACGACGTGCGGGACGATGCAGGTCGACTCGCCCATGCCCTGGGCGAATACGGGGCTGGCCGCGCCCGACAACTTCACGGACGGCGCCGGCGTCTTCAATTATGGCTCAGGCAACGTCACCACGACGCTGGCCGGCAAGTACGTGCGAGTCAGTGACGCCTGCGGCTCGCCGAGCACCAGTTCGTCCACTGGCAACATCCAACTGGGCGGCACCAACGGTCAGCATGACTGCGCCACGGGCGGCGGCGGCGCGGGCAACACGCCGGCCTCGCGCTCGGCCTTCTACGAGCTGAATCGCATCGCCGAGCTGGCGCGCGGCTGGCTGCCAGGAAACACGTGGCTGAAAGGACAGCTCACCGCCAACGTCAACATCAACAGCACGTGCAACGCCTTCTGGAACGGCTCCACCGTCAACTTCTACCGCAGCGGCGGCGGGTGCCGGAACACGGGCGAAATCGCCGCCGTGTTCGACCACGAGTGGGGCCACGGCATGGATGACTTCGACTCGGGCGGCGCGCTCTCCAACTCCAGCGAGGCCTACGCGGACATCGCGTCCATCTACCGGCTCCAGGCCTCGTGCGTGGGTTATGGCTTCTTCGCGACCACGGACCTGGGCTGCGGCAGGACGCCGGACGGCACGGGCTTCAACCAGAACGAGGCGCAGGCGGGCGGGACGTGGTGCAACGCGCGTTGCTCCGGCGTGCGCGACGCGGACTACCTGGCGCACGTCAACCAGACGCCTGCCACGCCGCGGAACTTCGTGTGCTCGCGCTGCTCCTCCGGCTCCGGCCCCTGCGGTCGGCAGGTGCACTGCGCCGCCGCGCCGGTGCGTCAGGCCGCTTGGGATCTGGTCGCCCGCGACTTGCAAGCGCCGCCGTTCGACTACGACTCCAACACGGCGTTCATCATCGGCAACAAGGTCTTCTACCAGGGCAGCGGCAACGTGGGCTCGTGGCATGCCTGCAACTGCTCGGCTGGGACGTCCGATGGCTGCGGCGCGAGCCATGGCTACATGCAGTGGCTGGCCGCGGATGACGACAACGGCAACCTGAATGACGGCACGCCTCACATGACGGCCATCCACGCGGCCTTCAACCGCCACGGCATCGCCTGCTCCACGCCCGCGCCCACCAACTCCGGCTGCGTGGCGGGGCCGAAGACGGCGCCCACCGCGACGGCCAGCCCCAGCGACGGCCAGGTGGCGTTGAGCTGGAGCACGGTGCCGTCCGCCGGCGAGTACTGGGTGATGAAGACGGAGGGCCATGCCGGCTGTGACTTCGGCAAGGTGCGCGTCGCCACCGTCTCCGGCACCACGTACACGGACGCCGAGGTCGCCAACGGGCGCCAGTATTGCTACTCCGTCGTCCCCGCCAGCTCCACCGCCTGCTACGGCCCCGCCGCCGCGTGTGTCTGCGCGACGGCCGGCGGCCCTTGTACGCCTCCGGGCACCGCCACGCTCTCCACGCCCGCGGATGGCGCGGCGAATGTCGCGCTGGCCCCCGTGCTCGACTGGGCGGACGTATCGGGCGCCACCGCCTATGAGGTGCAGGTGGCCACGGACGCGGGGTTCGGCACCGTGGTTCGCTCGGCCACGGCGCTCACCAGCAGCACGTGGACGGTGTCCCCCTCGCTGACGGCCAGCACACCGTACTTCTGGCGCGTGCGCGCGGTGAGCGGCTGCGGCACCAGCGCGTACAGCACCGCCTTCCGCTTCACCACGGCGGACACCACCTGTCAGCCCGCGGCGGCTCCCACGCTGTCCACTCCTGCGAATGGGGCGACGAATGTCGCGCTGGCCCCGGCGCTCGACTGGAGCGACGTCACGGGCGCCACCGCGTACGAGGTGCAGGTGGCCACGGACGCGGGCTTCTCCAACGTGGTGCGGTCGGCCAACGCGCTCCCCGGCAGTGCGTGGACGGTGTCCTCCGCGCTGACGGCCAACACCCGGTACTCCTGGCGGGCCCGCGCGGTGGATGCCTGCGGCGCCGGCAACTACAGCACCGGCTTCGACTTCACCACGCAGACGGGCGGTGGCACCTGTACGTCCCCGGCACTGGCCACGTATGACGCGACGCTGCGCACCCCCGTCTGCGGCAATGGCTGCGGCTGTGACACCGGCACGCTGGTCAACAGCCGGGGCAGCCAGTTCCTGGCGGCGGAGCCCCACACGCCCAATACGCTCGAAGGGTGCCCGGACGGCCCCTTCGGCTTCTACCACTTCGACGAAAGCATCGACCGCGTCGTCCTCAAGAGCGTGGACGGCGGACCCATCACCCCGGGCAAGCAGGTCAAGGTGGACGTGACGGTGTGGTGCTACGACGCCACGGACCGGCTGAACCTGTACTACGCCCCCACCGTGTCCGGCTTCCCCACGTGGACGTCGCTTGCCTCCGGCCTGACGTGCACGGGCCGCGGCGCACGGACGTTCAGCCACACCTTCACGGTGGGCGGCACCGTGGGTCGGCACGCCCTCCGGGCGCAGTTCGTGGAAGCCTCCAGCCCCGCGTCGAGCTGCACCTTCGGCCTCTATGACGACAACGACGACGTCGTCTTCGGCGTGGCGGCGGCCGTCGCGTCCAGCCCGGCCAGGCCCCAGCCCACCCAGGGGCGCACGCGCGCCGCGCGCTAATCCCTACCGTCCAGGCCGCCAGCCCTGTCGCGCCGCACGCGTCAGGGCTGGCGGTGTCGTCCTTTACTACCCAGCCCTCCCGGGTCATGCCCTCCAGGGCGAAGTCGCCGACCCATGCCGTCAGGCCATGGCGAGCTGCGTCAGGGTTTGCACGGTGGGAGGGTACAGCAGTTGTGTTCATTTGAAAGCAAGACGGTATGCGGGGTCTGGCTGGTTCGTTCCCAGGTCCAGGTAGAATTTCACTTTGCAGGCAATTCAAGCCTGCTGACCAGGAGCGCGCATGCAACAGCTTCCAGCCCCGGCGTTCATCTTCAATCTCAGCACCGGATACTTCGCCCCCCGCTGTCTGCACCTCATCGCGCAGTTGGGGGTGGCGGATGTCCTGGGCAATACACCCATGAGCAGCGAGGAGCTGGCGCGGGCCACGGGAGCGCATGCCGACTCGCTGCACCGGATGATGCGGCTCTTGGCGGCGCATGGCGTGTTCGAGCGGCGTGGGGGCGGCTGGGCCCACAACGACTACTCCGAGCACCTGAAGAGTGGTCACCCGCAGTCGCTGAAGTCGCTGGTGATGATGTTCGGGGACGACATCAACTGGCGTTCGGCCGGGGCGCTGGGCGTGTCCGCGCGGACGGGCCAGACGGCTTGCGATTCCGTGACACCTGGGGGGCTCTGGCCGTACCTGCAGGCCCATCCGGAGGATGCGCGCGTCTTCGACGCGGCGATGACAGGCAAGTCGCACATGGCCATCAACGCGGTGCTCCAGGCGATGGAGTTCCACCGCTACGAGCACATCGCCGACATCGCCGGAGGTCGGGGCCACATCCTGTCGGCGGTGCTCGACGCCACGCCTCGCTCCCAGGGCACGCTGTTCGACCAGCCGCATGTCGTGGAGAACTCCCTTCAGCATCCGCGCATGAAGAAGCAGGGAGGAGACTTCTTCGTGGGGCCGCTGCCTCGCGCCGACGCGTACATCCTCAGCAACATCGTCCACGACTGGGCGGACCCGCAGGCCATCTCCATCCTCCGGCAGATTCGCCAGGTGGCCCCGGCCCACGCGGAGTTGCTCGTGCTGGAGATGATGCTGCCCGAGGGCCCGGAGCTGCACCCCGCACTGGTGATGGACCTGGTCATGCTGTCCCTCGCCGGCGGACGCGAGCGCACGCAAGTGCAGTACGACGCCCTGTTCGCCGAGGGCGGCTTCAAGCTGGACCGCATCATCCCCACCCACAGCCCGTACTCCATCCTGGTGGGCAAGGTGGCCTGAGGCCAAGTCCGCTATTTCGTTGAAGATGCCACTGTGTGACAAGAGACGACCCGAGGCTCCGCGCACGAGTCGCGCGGAGCCCTCGCGAAAATCACGCTAGGCTTCAAGGCTCCTTCCCTTCGGGAGCCGCACCATGATTCGGAGTCTCTCCGTCCTGTGCCTCATCGCTTGTTTCGCCTCGGCGTGCTCGGGTGACTCACCCGAGGGCGCGGGTCCCGACGAAAGCCAGACGGACGCGGGCGGCGACGGCGGGACGGGGCCCACGGACGGTGGCGCCCTGGCCGCGTGCGAGCCCTTCGGCCGCTTCGGCGCGCCCGGCAACACGCTCACGCTGCCCGGGCCCAGCGCGAACGGGGAGATGTACATCCCGGATGTGCAGGCGCGCTTCCCGTCCACGAACTGGAGCACGTTGGACAGGCTCTACATCCCCGCGGGGAGATACACGCTCATCAACCTGGGCAACCTGCCCAACCGCCCCGCGAGCCGCCCGCTGGTCATCACCAACACGGGGGGCCAGGTGGTCATCCGGCCCAACCCGGGCAGCACCCAGGGCTACATCTGGTCCATGGGCGGGGGCTCCAACTGGGTGCTTACCGGCCGGTATGACGCGGACTCGGGCACCGGCCACGCGGACTTCCCGGGCCACCGCTGCGGCGCGTATGCGACGTCGCGAGAGCGCTACGGCATCCTCAGTGACGACATCTTCCTGAATGGCGGCCACATGGGGCTGGGCATCGGTGGCGCGCACAGCTTCGAGCTGGAGTACCTGGAAATCACCCGCGCGGGCTTCGCGGGCCTGCGCATCACCCGCTCCCCCAACGGCGACGGCACGGTGTCGCCCATCAACGACATCAAGCTGCACGACCTCTACATCCACGACACCGCCAGCGAGGCCATCTACTTCGGCTCCACGCAGGGCGCGCCGACTCCGCTGGGCTCCAACCTGAAGGTCTACAACAACCGGCTGGTGCGCACGGGCACCGAGTCCCTCCAGATTCAGAACCTGGGCGACGGCACGGAGGTGCACCACAACGTCTTCGCGTATGGCGCCATCGACTGGCGAGCGGCCTTCTCCATGTACCAGGACAACAACTCCCAGGCGCAGGTGCGCGGCGGCACCATCCGCTTCCACCACAACGTCTTCCTCGGCGGCGCGGGCGCGCTGCTCAACTTCTTCGCGCAGGCGGAGGCCGGGGACCTTCCGCTCAACGTCGAGTTCACCGACAACTACTTCGCCGACACGTTGTCCCTGGGCATCTGGTTCGGCGGCACTTCGGGCGCGGGGGCGAAGTTCAACTGGGAGCGCAACGCCTTCCGGGGGCTCGACTTCGGCTACCAGAGCGTCTATCCGACGGCCACGGACCCGGGCGTCGTGCTCAGCAAGGCGGGGACGATTACCTCGCCCATCACCCTGAAGGAGAACCGGTGGGAGGGCGGCCGCAGGCTCATCTCCGGCCTGACGGGCGGCGGCGGCACGGTGGGCTCGGTGACGGCCACCGGCAACGTGAATGGCGCCGTCACCGCGCTCACGTTCGTCAACACGGGCCTGCCCGCCGGCACCGCGACGCGCCAGTTGGAGCGCTGGACGGCCAAGGCGACCCTGGCGCCCAACTCACCGGACATGACGTACGCGGCGGGGGCGCTGGTGATGCACGACGGGCAGCTCTACCGGGCGAAGGCGCAGAACACCAACAAGCCCCCTCCGGCCAACACCGCGCAGTGGGAACACCTGCCCCTGCCCGTGGATGACCTGCGCACCGCGCCCGGCACCGAGTGGGCTCAGCGCGGCGTGGGCCTCCTCGACGTCGCGCCGTAGCGTGCCTTGAACCACCCGGGCGGAATCACGCACCTCCGCTCGGGTGGTTGTCATGGAATTTTCAGCAATGGCTGACACGCGGTGTTGAGCCGTCTGTTTTTCTCAGCCTGTCTCTCCCTTCTTTTCCCATTTCCTGAGATAGCGGGCTCAAAGGCGAGCATCCTCGCCGAGCAGCTCATCAGGAGATTTGGATGACATTGAAGGTATTCAGTCAGGGTGTTTCATGCTGGGTTGTATCCGTCTCATTGCTGGCGCTGGGAGGCTGCGGGCCGCTGGAGTCCGAGTCCCCGGAGAGCGGCTCGGCGGTGGTGGGCGAGGCCCGGCAGTCGGTGTCCACGGTGAGCCACCGGGCGAGCACGACGGCGTGGGTCAAGGGTGCCGCGTCGCTGACCCTCAACAAGCCGGCGGGCACCGTCGCGGGTGACGTGCTGCTGGCGCGCCTGAGCAATCGCAACAACGTGGCGGCGGTGGCGACGCCGCCCGCGGGCTGGACATTCCTTCGCTCGGACCAGAGCGCGTCCCAAATCAAGACGTGGGTCTTCTACAAGGTCGCCGGGGCTTCGGAGCCGGCGAGCTACGCGTTCACCTTCGACGCCTCCTACTACCTCGCCGGCAGCATCTCCGCGTTCTCCGGCGCGAATCCCACCCACCCCATCGACGCGCACAGCGGCCAGAAGAACGGCAACCTGGCCACCATGGACAGCCCGGCCATCACCACGACTTCGGCCAACGGGCTGGCGGTGTGGTTCGGCACGCAGCTGTGGGCGGGAGCCACGTGCCCCACCAATCCGCTGACGCCTCCCACGGGGTTCACCGAGGCCTTCGAGGCGTGCTTGCAGTCGTCGGACCGGGGCATCCTCTTCGACATGGCGTGGAAGGAGCTGGGGGCGGCGGGCGCGCAGCCCGCGTTCAACGGCGTGTCGACGCTGCCCAACACCAACACCGCGCAGGCGGTGGCGCTCCGGGCCGCGGACGCGCCCACGTGCACCGTGGGTGACACCTTCGCTCCGGCGTGGACGCTGATGGGCAACGTGTCGGCGCCGCTCATCGTCGAGCCCTCGGGCCTGGCCGCCAGCCGCGTCACCCCGGGCGCCATCTACGTCCACAACGAGGACGTCAACGACATCGTCGCCATCAGCACCACCAACGCGGCGACGCTGGGCTCGTTCAAGGTGGCCGGCGTGACGCCGCAGGACTGGGAGGACGTGGCCACCGGGCCGTGCCCCACCGGCTCCTGCATCTACATGGGAGACATTGGCCGCTCGAGCGCGAGCCTGCCGATTCCCCCGAACACGTTCTTCGTCTACCGCATCCCCGAGCCCAACATCGGCGCGGGCCAGACGAGCGGGGATTTGACGTCGGAGAAGTTCCCCTTCGTGTACCCGGATGGCGGCAAGGACGCCGAGGCCATCATGGTGCACCCGGCCACCGCCGACATCTACGTCATCACCAAGTCCGGCACGGGGTTGAGCAAGGTCTACAAGATGCCCAATCCGCTGCCGGCGCCGGGCGTCCAGTCCACGCTCATCTTCGTGTCCAACCTCCAGTTGCCCGTGGTGCCCGACCAGCCGAACTGGTCCTACACCACGTCCGCGAGCATCCACCCGTGCTCCAACCGCTTCATCCTGCGCACGTACAAGGCTGTCTACGAGTTCCGCGCGGCGCCAGGGGCGGCCTTCGAGACGGCCTTCGCCGCGGCGCCCGTCACCCTGACGGACACGGTGGAAGGACAGGGCGAGGCGATTGAGTACGACCCGAGCGGCGCGAGCTATTACACGATGAGCGAGAGCCCCTCGCCCTTCAAGCTCAAGCGCGTCCTGCGTCAGTAGGCGTTGAAGCCAGGTGTCCCCGGAGCGGGCTTCGTCCGGGGACACCTGGAGGTGTCATTGCCTACCAGTCCGTGCCGCCACAGCCCTGGCCGGCGCCGTCGCAGCGAATCCAGCCCGGGCTGCCGGGGGAGTCCGACTGGTAGTTGCACTCCCAGCTCCCGTTGCAGCGCAGCACCGAGCCGTTGTCGCAGACGAGCTCCAGGAAGCAGGGGCCGTCATAGTCCGCGACCTCCGGCTCCGGCGCCGTGGAGCGCGCCAGGGCCACGGGGGGAATCACCACGCCCAGACTCACCGCCGCACTCAGGGAGATTGCGAGCCACAGCTTCATGATGACCAGCCTTTCGTGATGGGAGACGCAAAGACTAACACGGAGAGATGACACGTCGGAGGCCCGCTTCGTCGTGTGACAGCCGACGACATCAGGGCGTCTGGCGCACCTGGCTCACGAGCCAGGTCTGGGCGTCGGGCCGGCTCCAGAACTCATCCCAGCCGCTGTGCGCGCTTCCAGGCATCACCGTGACTTGGAGCTCGCCGGTGTAGCCGGGGCACGCCTGGACCTGCATCACCAGGCCGTTGGTGGGGTTGGTCCACCGCCAGGCGTTGAACACCCCGTCGCCCGAGTTGCCCGCGGCCCAGAGGGGGAAGTCCTCCAGGAGGCAGATGGGGTTGGGGCTGGGCGTGGTGTAGGCCAGCGGCATGCCGCCCGCGTAGGTGCTCCGGTACTTCACGAACTGGTCATTCACCGCCGCGCCGCCCCAGGACAGGCCCGTCATCGTCACGCGGTCCGGGTCGATGTTGTAGAGGCTGATGGCCTGCTGCACCAGGGTGTGGGTGAGGTCCACGTGCCAGTAGCTGTCATACGGCGCGCCGATGTTGGGGGCGTGGGGCGCGATGACGACGGCGGGGTAGGAGTTGACCAGGGGCTTGCCGGGGATGAGCTGGCGGATGAAGCCCTCCGGGTTGCCGAGCACCTGGGTGTGGTCCGCGCTGAGGGTGCTGCCGCCCCGGCCGTGCAGCGAGACGACCAGGGGATACTTCTTCCCTGGAAGCGCGCCGTACTCAATCGGGAGGAAGACGGCGGTGTCGTAGCGGCCGCCGCGAGGCCAGACGTGAATCTTGCCCGCGCGCGGGTCCACTGGCGCGGTGCTCGGATGCGCCGTGACGCTCACGGTGTCCGACGCGGTGGCGCCGTTGTTGTCGGTGACGGTGAGGCGGAAGATGTACGTGCCCGCCGTCAGGCCGCTGACGCTCAAGGTCCGCGTCGTCGCTCCCGTCAGCGTGGCCGGCGTGGGGCCGAAGGCCTGCTGCCAGAGGATGCTGGTGATGGTGCCGTCCGGGTCACTCGCCGTGCCCGTGAGCTGGATTGAGTGGGTGGGCAGGACGACGGCATTGTCGTGGCCCGCGAACGCGGTGGGTGGCTGGTTGGCGAGGCTGACACCCCGCACCTCCAGCTCTCGCACCCGGCACAGGCCGTCGGTCGACGCGCGCTTGCACTGCAGGCGCACGTAGCGCGTCTGCACGGGCTGGGCGAGCGTCAGCGTCCAGGTGGGAAGGGTGTTGTTGGTGATGGAGGTGCCGGCAATGGTCTGGAAGCTGTCCGTGGCGGCGAGCCGATGCTGGATGTCGAAGTCGAGCATCTGCTGTCCCACGGAGGTGTCGCGACCGGAGTGCAGCGTGAGGCTGTCGATGCGATGGACCTCCTGCAGGTCCACCTCCAGCCACTCGGGAGTCGTCGCTCCGGGCGCCGCGGCGGAGGCCCACCGGTCATCGCCGGTGAGGATGCCGTTGAACGCCTTCGCGTGTCCATACTGTGTGGGATAGCCGTTGGCGTGCACCGAGGACGCCGAGGATGCCTTTCCGAGCGCGACGTTCGTCACCTGCGCCCAGGCAGGCAGGGCCAGCAAGGACAGCACCGCGGCGAGGAGGGGGCGGGAGTTCCAATGCATGGGAGTCCTTTCGAGGAGGGGCTCCCAGGATTGGATGGGTTGATCATGGTGTTAAGGGAAATCTTCAATCCCTTGTTTTTGCAAGGGATTGGCGTGCCACTTTGTTGCAAATGTACTCACGGAGCATAAGTCCTCGCGGGCTCAGGCGTTGAAGCCGCCGTCCACATCCAGGGTGGCGCCGGTGACGAAGGAGGCGCCGGGGCTGGCGAGGAAGGCGACGGCGGCAGCAATCTCCTCGGGCTGTCCGTAGCGTCCGAGCGCGGTGCCCTCCATCCGCACCGGGGCGCTGGCGCCCGTGGCCAGGTTCATGTCGGTGTCGATGGGGCCGGGCTGGATGAGGTTGACGGTGATGCCACGCGGGCCCAGGTCGCGAGCCCAGCCCGGGGTGTACGCGGCGATGGCGGCCTTGGTGGCGGCGTAGTCACCCAGTCCCGCGAAGGGCGCGTGGCTGGCGACGCCGGAGCCGATGGAGATGCTGCGTCCGCCTTCGCGCAAGAGCGGCACCGCGGAGCGGACGGCGGCGACGACGCCGTGGACGTTGACGGAGAACTGGCGGTCGAGCGCCTCGATATCCGTGGACGGGTCTCCGACGACGCCGGTGTGGAAGATGCCCGCGTTGTTGACGAGTACGTCCAGGCGGCCGAAGCGCCGGGCGACCTCGTTGACCAGGGCCTCCACCTGTTGAGGGTCGGCCTTCAGGGCCTCGGCGCGGACTCCGCGCGCCTTCAGCTCCTCGACGAGGGCCAGGGCCTTCGCTTCGGAGGAGGCGTAGCTGATGGCGATGGAGGCGCCTTCATCCGCCAGGGCCCGGGCGATGGCCGCGCCCAGACCGCGTGAGCCGCCGGTGATGAGGGCCACCCTGCCTTCGAGATTCTTCCTTGTGCTCGGGACAGGACTGTTTCCAGTCGAGTAATAATCGCCGCGAGCCCGGGGCCACGCCCGGGTATCTGAAGCGCAAGGGCACGCCAATGCACCCCACGGACCTCCAGGAGGGCCACGATATCGTGAGCTATTTCTCCACGAGGACGGGGCGGCTCATTCCGCTGTCCTTCCTGCCTCGGGAGGGAGAGCGCATCGATGTGATGGGACGCTCCAGCGTGGCCGTCAACGAGAGCACCGCGCACTTGTCGGCGGTGCTGGCGGGGCTGGGCTTGTCGCAGCTTCCCGCCTTCGTGGCCCGGCCGCATCTCGACAGCGGGGCGCTGGTTCAAGTCCTGGCGGAGTGGCAGGGGGCGCCGTTCCCCCTCTACATCGTCTATCCGCGGAACCGGCACATGAGCGCCAAGCTCCGCGCGTTCGTGGACTGGACGGTGGTGGAGCTGTTCGCGCCGTTCCGGCCCAAGCGGGAAGTCGCTGAGCTGGCGGCCCGACGGTGAGCGTGAATCCGGTAGGGTTTGTCCATGGCCCCCCGCACCTCCGCATCCGCTGCTGTCGACCTGGGAGAAGTCGACCTGCCTGAAGGCATCCTCGTCATCCTCGACCCCGGGCTGGGGCGGTACTGGCGTCACGATGAGGCGCCCACGTCGCCGCGCAAGAAGGACCCGGAGCAGTGGGACCTGCGGCTCGTCGGACGTGACGCGGAGGCGGCGGGCAAGGCGTATGACCGCGAGTTCGATTCGCGCTTCCTCTTTGACCGCACGGACCCGCAGGACGCGATGACCCAGTTCGCGGCGTTCGCGAAGGAGCGGGGCTTCGAGGCACATGCGGAGGTGTTGAAGACGCGGGTGCCTCACACGGAGCGGACCCGTCGGGCGCTCGAGCATGGTGGGGGGCTTGGCGTGGTGAAGTACAACGGCCTGTGGGCCGTGGCGGTGGGAGGATTGCCGTCTGACCGGGGCCTGAAGGGATGCACCTGTCGGCGCGCTGTTCCGGCTGGAGGGTGAGCGCTTCGTCAAGGAGTAGGTGTCACCACCGGCTCCAGGGGTGCGTCGGACTGGAGGTCCGGCGCTATCGCGTGGCGGACTTCTTTCGTGCAGAGGGCCGCTTCACCGGTGGCTTCCGGGTGGAGGACTTCTTCGCCGTCGTGGCCTTCTTCGCAGCGGTCTTCGCCGTGGAGGTCTTCTTCGCCGCGACCTTCCGCGGGGACGTGTTCTTCGCCTTCGCGGAGGTGGCCTTCTTCGCGGGAGCCGTGGCTCCGCTGGTCAGCGCCTTCGTCCAGCGCTGGATGTAGTCCGCGCGAGTCGTCGCGTCGGGGAGTGCCTCCGCGTGAAGGGCGACAGTGACTCCTCGCGCCGCCGGGAGGACGCGGAGCTGCGCGGTCCTCGGGCGTGTCCACTCGAGGCGATTCAGTCGGATGCGAAGCAGCGTCGGGGGCCTCGCGCGAATCACGACGACGTCCGTGCCGTCGTTGAGCGTGGTCAGGTCTCCCTCATTGAGCGTCGCCTTCGCGGGTGAGAGCCATCGCCCCAGGCCCCTCGCGTCCGCCCAGTTCCGCCACGCCTCTTCGGCCGTCATGTCGAAGGTGCGACGGGCTCCCGCCGCATACGTCCCATCCGCTGCAAGTCCAGCCGGCATGTGTGCTTCCTCCTCGGACGCGGACCCTGGAGGCGTCGGAGCGTCCAGGCAACCCGGAAGTGACAACCCTCGCGCGGCCCGTGTCCACCATGGTGTAGAGGGTACGCCGTGAGCTCCACTCCGCCCCTCGCCACGCTGCTCCAGGATGAGACCCGCCGCTATGTGCGGAGCTATCGCTCGGCTTCGCTCTGCGCGGGCCTGACTTCACGCGGCGAGCATCACGTCCAGGTCTTCAGGGGGAAGGGCGCACCGCCTCCCGAAAACGCCTTGTTCTCCCTGGGTGGACTCACCCATGTCTTCACCGGCGCCCTGCTCGGCCTCCTGGTGGAGCAAGGCAAGGCACGGCTCGACATGCCGCTCTCAGAGGTGATTCCCCGCGCGCTCCTCCCCGATGCGGACGCGGGCCGAATCACCCTGGAGCAGCTCGCCACGCACACCTCCGGCATGCCCCACCTGCCGCCCAATCTGGATGCGGGCCCTCGCAATCCCGAAGACCCGTTCGGCCACTATTCCGCCAACCTCTTCGGTGACTTCCTCCGCACGTACCACCCCCAACTCCCACCACCGCGTCCCGTCTCCGAGTCCCTGCTCGGCATGGGCGTCCTGGGCCATGCGCTCTCCCGTCGCGCCGGGCTCAACTACGGACACGCGCTTCGAGATGGACTCTTCACGCCCCTGAAGCTCAGCGACACCTCGGCACGCGTGACGGACGAATTGGCCCCGCGCCTCCTCGCGGGACACACCGCGCGCGGCCGGCCCGTTCCCGCCTGGACCTTCCCCGCGCTTCCTGGAGCGGGCGCCCTCCACTCCACGGTGCCAGACCTGCTGCGCTTCCTCGACGCGAGCCTCGGCCGCGCCGACGAATCCCTCTCACGTCCCTTGAAGTCGACGTGGAGTCCTCGCACCGAGGGCGGCCCCGCGCGCATGGGGCTCGGCTGGTCCATCTCCCAGCTTCGTGGACACACCGTGGCGTGGTGCTCGTCGGTGATGGGCGGCTACGTCGGCTTCCTCGGCCTCGCTCCCTCCGTGGACGCGGGCGTCGTCCTGCTCTCGAACCACGGCTGGTCCCTGTTCGCCGCGCTCCGAGGACGCGTGCCCCTGGAGGCCCCTGGCTTCGCGCTCCTCTCCCGCCTGCTCACGGAGACGACAACCGAGGCCCGCCCTGCTCACGGGAGGTAGGGCTGGTTCTCCGCGAAGTACTCGAGCGTGTCCGCGTTGGTGAGCGCGAGCAGCGGCTGGGTGAGCGCCATGGCCAGTGCGTTGACCCGCCCGTAGGCGTGGTCATGCGTGTCCGCGACGGCGGTGAAGTGGCTCATCTCATGGAGCAGGGTGCCGGCCTTGGAATCCTGCCCCGTCGCGGGCGCCGGCCAGAACGCCCTGCAGACATGAATCGTGTACGGCTGGTTCTTGTACACGTAGGCGTACGCGGAGCTGTCACAGGCGCAGTCCACCGTGATGGCCCGTGTCTGGAATGCGTCCCTGATTGCGAGGAAGTGGTCCGTCGCCTTGTTCCAGTTCGCCGGCGAATAGAGGCCGAAGAGCGTCAGGTAGCGCGTGGAGAGCGCGGGCGTCTTGTGCGTGCCCAGATAGGCGTGGGCGGCGCTCGCCTGGTCCTGGCCATTCCTCACCGCGTCGGAGACCGCGTGTTGCTGCTCCTGGGAGCAACCCTCGAAGGTGAGTGCGCTCGCGAAGGTCTTGCGCCGTGGTGCCTCCTCCTCGCGGCGGCTCTTGCGCCCCTCGATGAACAGGCTCACGGAGTTGGACGCGAAGCCCGCCAGCTCGCCATCCCGCCGTGGGTCCAGCAGATAGCGGAAGGTATAGGTGCCCGTGGTGGTGAGGTCGTAGTCCTCGGAGACGGTGACGTCCCCCGTCAGGCTCTCGCCGGGGGCGAGCGTGACCAGGTCCTCTTGCGTCGGTGCGGGGCGCTTGTAGTGCGCGCCGATGTACCCGGCGGGCTGCCCGTCGCGCGTCACGCGGAGGCGGTCTTCCTTGTAGCCCGTGCCAGGCGTCTTCCACTGGAGCAGACGCACCGGCCGGGTGGACGTGTTGGTGAGGGTGACGGAGACCGTCACGTCTTCGCTCGCGACGAACGTGGTCCGATTCGCCACCAGGACCGCCGACACACTGCCGGGAGAGGGGCGCTGGCTCGTGTCGGTGTCAGGAGGGGTGTCTTCGGGTGGCGAGCCGCATCCGGCGAGGAGCACCACCACGGCGAGGGCTTCACACCCCTTTCCGAAACTCCCCAGACGCTGACGCATGCGGACTCCTCTTCAGTCTGAAACCGCCCACCGGAAGGCACCTGGCTCGTTCCGGGGGACTGGATTTAGGGATGAGAAGAATCCATGCCAGGAGCCTGGAGGGGCATGCTCCTGCTCAGGACCGCACGAAGGCGCTCGCATCGGGCAGGCCGCTGCCCGAGGTGTCCACGCCCATGGCGGTCAGGACGCCGGAGAAGATGTCGGGCTCGTTGGACGTCACCTTGCCGGGCTGCGGAGCGCCAGTGCGTGCATCGAAGCCGTAGGTGAGCGTGGTGAGCGGGTCGACACCGCCCAGCACCGTGTTGCCGTGGAGGCGGGGCGACAGCAGCAGGACGCCGTTGTTGAGGTCATGGCCGGAGCCGAACGCCGTGGCCCCCGCGGTCCGGTTGCGCGTGCGCCCGAAGTCCGTCGCCACATAGACGAGCGAGCGGTCCCACAAGCTCTCACCCGTGGCCTCGTCGAAGGGCTCCGACTTGAGCAGGTCGATGAGCTTGTCCACGACACCCAGGACGCGCGCCCACATGAAGGCCTGTCCGGAGCGGTGGTCGTTGTGGCTGATGTCGAAGGCGAGCGGCGGGTTCGCGATGCCGTCCTCGCCCCCCACCACGACGTTGAAGGACGGGCCGAGCGTCACCGTCACCGACACCCGGTACTTGAGCAGGAGGAAGGCCAGCGCCGCCTGCCCCTCCACCGGGTCCGTGAAGTAGTTCGGGAAGGCGGCGCGCACGCGCACGGCGTCGGGGGAGTTGGAGAGGCCGTACTCGTTCAGGGGGATTCGCGGGGGCAGGTTCGGCAGCAGGTTGAGGCGGCCGATGAGGTCCCGAGCCTCCAGCGCGGGCTGGCCCACGCCGCGTTGCTCGTTCCAGCGCATCAGCGCGGGCGCGTTCTCGAACGTCTGTCCGAAGACGGAGCGGGCGTCGAGCGTGTCACGCGTCTGGCGAGCCCGCGCGAGCACGTCGCGGTCCGGCAGGTCCTTGAGGCCCTTGCTTCCGTCGAGCCCCAGCGGCCAGAACGAGGGGTCCGTCACCACCTCGCCGTAGCAGTGCGCGGGGAGGGAGGCATCCGTGCCGCGCTCGGCGTAACCGCTCACACCCATGTTGACGTTGGGGATGGGGAAGTCCGCGCCGTACTGGAGGGCGACGCATTCCTGGAGCGTGCGCCCGCGCCACGCGGCGTTGCCCGTGAGGCTGCGCTTCTGGGCGATGGCGTGGTTCACCGACGTGCCCACGGTGGTGGCGACCAGCATGGAGTCCTTGTGCTTGCGCACGAAGGGGAGCTGGTCCGTGTTCACCGGCACGGGGATGCTGCCCAGCCGGGGGCTGCTCACCTTCACCGCTCGGAACGGCGAGCCGTCCACGCCGAGCACCTGCGCATCCGGGAAGGTGTTGAGCTTGTCCGCCTGCGCCCCGGCCTCCGACGCGCGCACCGCGAGCATGCTGTCGATGATGGACGCGCCGCCCGTGGCGCCCACGACGATGAGGAAGCGCGGCTTGCCGTCCAGGCGAGACTGGCGCACGCCGCGGCGCTCCTCGAGGGCTGCGGGTGTGTCGAGTCCCTCCCGACAACCCGACAGCAGGGGGCCGAGCACGGCGGAGCCCGCCGCGTACATCGACAACGCCTTCATCAACTCCCGGCGCGAGAGCCGGCCATCCTTGCGGAGCGACATGGGGATTCCTCAGAAGAAGACGGACTCGGCGGAGGAGAGGACGACGAAGCAGGCCGCGGTCATCCAGTCGCGACCCGGCTGGGGACTGCCCGAGGACTCGACGTCGGTGGCGAGCTGGACGAGCGCCGTCGTCTCCGCCCCGGTGGGCTCGCGCAGCAGGCCTCGCTGGTAGAGCGTGGTGATGGCGGCCCGGACCTCCGGGCCCTCGCGGCTCGCCAGCCGGCCACTCGCGTCCAGCGCGACGCCGGCGAAGATGACGGCGGTGGTCGGCGTGGCGATATCCATCGAGGCGCGGCGCGCGCACGCGGCCAGGGCCAGCCGGTCCACGGCGATGGGGGACGTCACTCCGGACGCGGGCAGCGGCTCGTACAGCCCGCTGCCATAGGGCTCCACTCCGCCCAGCGTCACGGTGTGAATCTTGTTCGCGCAGGAGTACTGCCCCAGCTCGTTGCACACCTGCTCGGGGGGCAGCGAGAGCGCCGCCGCGAAGTCGGTGTTCAGCCGCTCCGGGCCCTTCCGGCGGAGGTTGTTGCGCGAGGAGCGCGCCACGCCTCCATCCGGAGTGGGAGTGCCGGCGTCGGCCTGGCCGTTGACGGGGGGCGGGTCCACCACCCGGGCAATGGGCTGCTCCGAGCAGGCGGCGAGGGCGAGGAGTCCGGGCAGCAGCAGCCACGTGCGAGCGAGGTCAGGGCGCACCGTACGCCTCCGTGCGAATCAGGTCATGGAGCAGGCGCTGCACGCTGTAGCGGTGCTCGCCCTTGAAGCGTTGCCAGAGCGCGACGAACTCCGCGTTCTCCTCCGCCGTCGGCGGGTGCCCCACCAGGAGCTTCCAGTAGTCGGTGACGGCGGCCACCGCGAAGGCGTCACTGTCAGCGCCGACGCGGGCCCATTCCTGGAGGTCCTTCACCGGCTGGCCGAAGAGGTAGCCCGCCTCCGGCGTCTGGGTGATGGTGGGCGAGACGTCGGAGAAGAAGCGCTCCAGGCGGTTCGGCACGTAGGTGGCGGAGGTGGCGCCCGCGATGCCCTGGTAGTTGCGGAAGGGATAGCTCAGCGGGTCCAACGTCGCGTGGCAGGCCGCGCACGCGGGCTCGCGCACGCCCTTGGCGTCGTAGTCCCGGGGCTCGCCCGGCACGCTGTGAAGGCCTTCCTGGAGGGCGATATCCAGCCCCAGGTACGCGCGGTAGCTCTGCGCCGCGGCGTTGCGTGGCAGCGCGGTGAACATCACGAAGGTGACCAGGCTCCACGCGGAGGTGAGGTTGCCCGCGCGGCGCGACTCGACGACGGACTGGGAAGGCAGTGACGCCACCTGCGTGTAGCGCGTGGGGTTCGTCTCGCGTCGCACGTAGTAGCGGGCCGTCATCACCTCCCGCGCGTCGTGCTCGTCCAACTGCGCGTAGGAATAGAGGGCGTAGTCGTCGTCATAGTCCGCGAGCGGAATGGGCCCGGCGTTCTCGCCCGCCTTCACGGAGCCCACGGGCCGGATTTTCGGGTGCGCCAGCTTCCAGAGCTGCCCGTCCTTGCCGCGCCAGAACTCGCTCCGCGTGCAGCGGTCCAGCTCCGAGTCCAACCGCGCGAGCCGTGCGTCCGAGCTCAGCGCGGTGAACTCCTGGAGCTGCGCGTACGTGGGCGACTGGCCACAGAAATCCAGCAGCACGCGGCGGTAGGTGAAGCGCGCGTCGTGGCCACACACGTCGTAGCCCGGATTGGAGCCCGCGCCGCCGCAGCCCACCGGAGTCCCGGGCGTGCTGGTGGGGTCGGCGGGCAGGGTGCCTCGCAGCAGTTCGTCCAGGTTGGCGGCGCCGTCAC